>NZ_JACYTW010000005.1:0-111275 GCF_014841395.1 Plantibacter sp. CFBP 13570
ACCGCGGCCCATAGGGCGTCCTGCGGCCGCTCGGCATGCCGGGCGACCGGGCGGTCGACGGGGCTCGCGCGCCGAGCGACCGCGACCGGCAGCAACCGCTCGTCGTGCAGGACGGCCTTGACGGCGGTCTGCCCGACGTCGATCCCGAGCAGGAACCGCGACCCCGACTCGTGGGGTGCGCTGTGCGGCCCGTGCTCAGCCATCGGCGGCCTTCCGTTCGTCGTCATCATCGTCGTCGGGTGCGCCCGATCATGTTGATCTTTGCACCGATCCCACGGAATCGGAAGGCATATCGGACAGATTCGGATACGCTGGCCGGATCGGACGGAGCAGTCATGTACCCAGCAGAGCGTCACGCCGCGATCCTCGCGGGTGCCCGCGACGGCGACGGCGCCCTGTCGGTCGCCGAGCTGAGCAGCCGACTCGGCGTCACACCGGAGACCATCCGGCGCGACCTCGCGGTGCTCGAACGACAGGGGCTCATCCGCCGCCACCACGGTGGCGCGGTCCTCGCCCGACGATCCGCGTTCGAGCCCAGCCTCCAACGACGCCGCGAGGGCGAGCGCATCGAGCGCGCCGCCGTCGCCCGCCTCGTCGTCGAGCAGCTCCCCGAGGAAGGGGTCGTCCTGCTCGACTCCGGTGCGATGACCCTCGAGGTCGCCGCACTCCTCCCCCACGCCAGCCGACTCCTCGTGGTGACGAACAGCCTGCCGATCGTCGCTCTGCTCGGTGGCCGGCCGCGCCTCACCGTGCTCGCCCTGCCCGGGCGGGTCCGCGCCGTCACGCAGGCGACCGTCGGCGCGTGGACCGTCGAACGGCTGTCGGGGCTCCACGCCGACGTCGCCGTCCTCGGCGCCAACGGGGTGGGGCTCACCTCGGGCGCCACGACGACGCTGCCGGAGGAGGCCGAGGTGAAGCGGGCGATGCTCGGTATCTCCAGACGACGCATCCTCGCCGTCACCGCCGCGAAGTTCGCCACCACCTCGTTCCACCGGGCCGCGGGACTCGACGAGTTCGATCAGATCGTGACCGACGACGGGCTCGACCCGGACACCGTCGACGCGCTCGCCGAGAGCGGTCCAGAGCTGCTGCTGGCCACCACCTGACCATCCCCACCGGCACCGGGTCGATCATCCCGCGTGCACCCCGAGAGGAACCACCATGACGCTCGTCTCCACCGCTGCGCTCCTCGACGCGCAGCGCGCCGTGCTCGCCTTCAACGTCATCCAGCTCGAACACGGCGAGGCCATCCTCCGCGGCGCGGAGCTCGCGGGCCGGGGCGTCATCCTGCAGGTGTCCGAGAACGCGGCGAGGTACCACGGCGGCCTCGCGCCGATCGGGCTCGCGAGCCTGGAGCTCGCCCGCGAGGCCGGCATCGCGACCGCCGTGCACCTCGACCACGCCGAGGACGAGACGCTCGTCGAGGAGGCGGTGCGGCTCGGATTCACCTCGGTCATGTTCGATGCGGCGACCCTCCCCGACGAGGAGAACCGCGAGCGCACCGCAGCGGTCGCCCGCGCGGCTCAGGCGCAGGGCGTGTGGGTCGAGGCGGAACTGGGGGCGATCGGCGGGAAGGGCGGCGCACACACGCCCGGCGTCCGGACCGACTCCGGTGAAGCCGCGGCGTTCGTCGCGGGCACCGGCGTCGACGGCCTCGCGGTCGCGGTCGGCAGCTCGCACGCGATGACCTCCCGGAGCGCGACCCTCGACTTCGGCCTCATCCGCGAACTCGCGGCAGCCGTCCCCGTCCCGCTCGTCCTGCACGGTTCGAGCGGCGTGAGCGACGAGGACCTCGTGCGGGCGGTGGACGCGGGCATGCGCAAGATCAACATCTCGACCCACATCAACGGCGTCTTCACCCGAGCCGTCCGTGAGCGCCTCGACGCGGACCCATCACTCGTCGACCCGCGGAAGTACCTCGGCCCGGCACGCGACGCCGTCGCTGCCGAGGTCGTGCGGCTCCTCACCCTCGTCGCATAGGACTCGTCGCCGACCCGACCGTCAGTCGATCGAGTCGTTCACAACCAGTGGACGATGTCCGGGTCGAGGCAGACCTCGCCGAGGCCCTCGGTGGTGGTGACGCCGTCCGCGAACCGGATCACCACGGCCGGTCCCTCCATACGCACGTACTCGGCCCGGAGCCCGAGTCGGAACGGGACGTCGGTCGACGCGGCGGCCGCGCGGCTCGCGCGTTCGGGGACCGTGATGACCAGGCGGTGGGCTCGCCCCGCTGCATCGACGACCTCGGCCTCGATCCGTCCCGGAGCAGCGTCGGACAGCCGGCGCACCGCGGTCACCGCGACGATCACCTGGGTCATGTCGCGATTCTCGCATCCCGTGGAGGGTGGCGTCGAGGCGGAGCGGACCGGACGCAGCGCGACGGCGCCGGAGCTCGAAGCTCCGACGCCGTCGCGGTCTGGTGGTGCGGGGTGGCCGGCAGGCCTAGCCGCACTTGGACTGGTAGACGGCATCCTTCGCGTCGCCGTCGACGTTGTCTTTGGTGATGATGGTGAAGCCGGTCTCGATCTTGGCCTCGACCTTGTCACCGTTCAGAGCGGCGATCGCCTGGGCGACGCCGTCCTTGCCGATGGTGGCCGGCTCCTGAGCGACGAGCGCCTGGACGGTGCCCTCCTTCAGCTGCTTGACCTGAGCGGGACCCGCGTCGAACCCGACGATGGTGACCGAGTCCTCCTTACCGGCCTGCTTGACACCGGTCGCGGAACCTTCGGCCGCGAACAGGTTCGCTGCGAAGATGCCCACGATGTCGGGGTCCTTCTGGAGCGCCGCGGTCACGATCTCGGCAGCCGTGGACGGCTCGTTGTGGCTGTACTGCACGCCGAGGTCGGTGAACTTGTCATCGCCCTTCACCGCTTCCTGGAAGCCCTCGGCACGGGCGTCCGTGGTCGAGATGCCGGGGTCGACCGAGACCACGAGGACCTTGCCGCCCTCGGGGTGCGCTTCCTTGATCGCGTCGAACGCCGCAGCGCCGCCGCCCTTGTTGTCGCTCGAGATCTGCGAGACCGCGAACGACGGGTCGTCGACGGTGGTGTCGACGAGGACGACCTTGATGCCCGCGTCGGCCGCAGCCTTCAGCGGGGCCTCCATGGCCTTCACATCGGTCGGGGCGACGAGGATCGCGTCCGGCTTCGAGGCGACGACCGAGTCGACGAGCGGCTTCTGCAGCGTCGGGTCGAACTTCTCCGGACCCTGGGTCGTGACCGTCGCGCCGGCGTCCTTCGCCGCCGATTCGATACCGCACTGCATCGAGATGTAGAACTCGTCGCCTGCGACGCCCTGGATGAACGCGATCTTGTAGCCGTCGGAACCTGCGCCTGCGCTGCTGCCGCCCGAGCTCGCGCCACCGGAACAGCCGGTGAGCATGAGGCCTGCCGACGCGCCGAGCGCGAGGACTCCGAGAACTGACTTCTTCCACTTCATTGTGATTACCCGTTTCTCTTGAACTGCTGGACTACTGGGATGGTGCGGGGGGGGTGTTGATCTGTGTAGGGGGTTATTTCTTCTTCCTGCTGACGAGGGCTCGCCAGAAGCTGGTGGATCCACCGCGGGCTGCGGAGGAACGGCGGACCTGGTCGACGTAGACGGCCAGGATGAGGACGGCGCCGACCGCGACCTGCTGCCAGAACGGCTGCACGCCGGTGATGACGAAGCCGTTCTGGAGGACGGCGGGGATGAACAGACCGACGACGGTGCCGAAGATCGTCCCGTAGCCACCGAAGAGCGAGGTGCCACCGATGACGACCGCGGCGATGACGTTCAGGTTCGTCTGCGACTGACCGGCGATCGCGGTGGTGCCGAACTGCGACAGCGACAGGATGCCGGCGAGACCCGCGAGGCCACCCGAGATCGCGTAGATGCGGATGAGGTGACGGTCGACCTTCACGCCGACGCGTCGTGCCGCCTCCTCGCTCGATCCGACCGCGTAGGTGTACAGGCCGAACTTCGTCTTGTGGAGGATGAGCGCACCGATGATGACGACGACGAGGGCGATGACCGAGATGATCGGGACTGCGCCGAAGATGTTGCCGTACCCGATCGAGTCGGTGAGGACCGAGGGCACCTCGCGGATGTCGACACCGCCGGTGAGGATCTGGGCGAGGCCGAGCGCCATGCCGAGGCTACCGAGGGTGACGATCAGCGGCGGCACCTTCGCCTTGGAGATGAGGATGCCGTTGAACGTGCCCCAGAGGATGCCGACGCCGATCGAGACGATGATCCCGACGATCGCGGTCCCCCAGTCGTCGCCGCCCATGGCCCGCATCGTCGTCGCGGACACGACGCCCGAGAAGACGAGGACGGATCCGATCGAGAGGTCGATGCCGGAGGTGATGATGACGTAGGTCATGCCGACGCCGAGCACCGCGAGGATCGAGGCGTTCTGCACGACGAGCCGCAGGTTGGACAGCTGCGCGAAGGTGTCGGGCGCGATCGCGGAGAAGATCGCGATGACGACGAGGAGGACGATGAAGATCTGGAAGGCCTGGGCCTTGAAGAGCTTCCTGATCGGGGTCTCCCGATCCTTGGCCGTCTCGATGGCGGTCGTCTCCGGCCCCATCTCGGCCTGCTTCACCGCGCTCATGCGACGTTCCTCGTGCTGGCACCGGTCATGAGACCGACGAGTTCTTCCATGTTCGTGTCCTTCGTGTCGACCGTCGCCGCGCGGTGGCCGAGCCGCAGCACCTGCACGCGGTCGGACACCTCCATGACGTGCGGCATCGAGTGGCTGATGAAGACGACCGCGATGCCCTTGTCGCGCACCCGGCGGATCGTCTCGAGCACGTTCTTCGTCTGGCGGACGCCGAGGGCGGCCGTCGGTTCGTCGAGGAAGACGACCTTGTTGGCCCAGTGCACCGCGCGGGCGATGGCGATCGCCTGGCGCTGCCCACCGGACATCGCGCCCACCGGGTCGGTGAGCGAGCGGACGGTCGCGCCGAGTTCGTCGAAGGCGTGACGCGACTGCTTGCTCATCTCCTTGACGTTCATGAGGCCGAGCAGCCCGCCGAGGCCAGGCCGCATGATCTCGCGGCCGAGGTAGACGTTCTGCACGGGATCGAGGTGGGGCGCGAGTGCGAGGTCCTGGTAGACCGTCTCGATGCCGAGCGCGCTCGACTGCATGGGCGAGGTGAGGGTGATCGGTTCGCCTTCGAACTTGATCACGCCGCTGTCGACCGCGAGGTTGCCGGAGAGTGCCTTGACCAGGGTGGACTTGCCCGCCCCGTTGTCGCCGATGAGGGCGGTGACCTCGCCGGGGTAGACCTCGAAGTCCGCTTCGTCGAGGGCGCGGACGTGCCCGAACTGCCGGGTGAGGCCTCTGGCCTCCAAGACGGGAGTCGTCATGTCGTTCTCGTTCCTTTCCAGCCGGCCCCGGTGGACGGGTCCGGCGTGTGGTGGCTGTCGTACCGCCGTTCGGGGCGGTGGTGTGTGGTGAGCTGCTGCGTGATCGTGGGTCCTGCGTCGAGGGGTGGCGTCATCGGATGCCTCCCGATGCGAGGGTCGCCGGCCAGCCCGCACCGGGGCCGGCGGCGAGCACGGTCCCGGAACCGCTGACGGTCCAGGGCCCGAACCCGGCCGGGACGGCGAAGACCTCTCCGGCGGAGAACTCGACAGCCTCGGCGCCGGTCTCAGAGACCAGTGCGCCTGCGCCGGTGAGCGCGAGGGCCACCGAGAAGCCGGCGACCACGGGCGCGCTGCCGTCGGTGCCGGGCGCCACGGCAAAGAGCTGGAAGTAGGGGTCGGCGGCCTCGGGCAACAGCGACACCGGCGCGTCCGTCCGGGCGTCGAGGTCGTGCAGCACGACGAGGTGTTCGATCTCGGACTGCGGGAGTGCCGTCGTCGACACCGCGCCCATCACGGTCTCGAATCCGAGGCCGAGGTGGGACTCGTCGCGCGTCGAGGTCGTGACCGACCACTCGAGGAGGATGGAGAGGTCGGTCGGTTCCTGCACCTCCGCGAGGAAGATGCCGCCGTCGATCGCGTGGGCCGTGCCGGCCGGGACGAGGATGCCCATGCCGCGCTCGACGACGATCCGGTTCATGTGCGACAGCATCCACTCGCTGTCCTGGGCGTCGCGACGACGGTCGAGTTCGTCGGGGTCGACGTCCTCGCTCCATCCGAGGTGGACGGCCGAACCGGGCTCGGCGTCGAGGATGAACCAGGCTTCCGTCTTGCCGTAGGCGCAGTCGAGGTGGGAGGCGGCGAACGCTCGATCCGGGTGGACGTGGACGGGGAGTCGCTGACGGGCGTCGAGCAGCTTGACGAGGATGCCGGTGTCGGCGGCGTCGGTGCCGTGATCCTGTCCCGCCCCGGTCCACTGCTCCGGGTCGGCCGCGACGAGGTCGCGGAGGAGGACGCCGTCGACGGTGCGGGCGAGGCCGATGGCACCGCCGGGCTCCTGGTCGGCGCGGCTCACGGTCGCCCCGAGCCACTCCTCCGGCTGGAACTCGCTCTGCTGCTCGATGCCGCGCAAGCCGGCGATGCGGTCACCGCCGCGGTAGAAGTGCTCGATGAGGTTCGGCGCGAGTCGCGTCGGCTGGGCGAGCCTCGTGGGCTGGGTCGTGCTCATGCTGCTGGTCCTCCGACCATGCTCGTGGTGGACGCGGTGCGCGCGTCCACGGTGTGACGCTGTGCCGGGCCGGGGATCTCTCCGGAACCACGCGACACCAGGGAGGTCGGGACGACCCACTCGCGCGGCTCGTCGGCCGGTGATTCGCGCAGTTCGAGGAGTCGTTCGATGGCGGCGGTCCCGATGACGAACGGATCCTGGTTGATGCAGCTGACGGCCGGTCGCAGGACGTCGGCGAGGGTGAAGTCGCCGAACGCGATGTGCGCCGTCCCCTCCCGCCCGATGCGGTGCAGGGAGGTCGTCAGGCCGATCGCCGCCTTCGCGTTCGACGCGAAGAACGCGGTGGGCGGGTCCTCGAGTCCGAGCAGGCGCTCCGTCTCGGCGGCGTAGTCGAGCGAGCCGTCGATGGTCCAGGAGACGAGCGACGGGTCGAGGTCGATGCCGGCCTCGGCGAGGACGTCGGTGTAGCCCTGGTAGCGCCGACGGATGGTGAGGAAGCGTTCGTCCCGGTCGTAGAAGGCGATGCGGGTGTGGCCGAGCTCGACGAACTGGCGGATCGCGAGCTGGGTGGCGGCGTAATCGTCGACCACGACGCTGTCGAAGGCGGCGAGCGGACGGTCGACGGCGACGACGGGCGTCACGTTCCGGAACGCCTCCAGGTAGGGCAGCTCCGCAGCGACAGGGGCGATGATGACGCCGGCGACCTGGTGGCCGGCGATGAACCCGGTCAACTGGTCGCGCTCGCGCCCCTCGTCGAGCCCGGTGCTCGCGACGAGGACGCTGAGGCCCTCCTTGAGCGCGCGGGCTTCGATGGCGCTCACGAGCGAGGCGAAGAACGGGTCGGCGAGCGAGTCGATGAGAACGCCGATCGCGCCGCCGGTGCCGGACTTCAGGGAGCGGGCGGCCGTGTTGGGCACGTACCCGAGGCGATCGATCGCCTCGAGCACGCGGCTTCGGGTCTCGGGGTGCACGGACGGTTCGCCGTTCACCACCCGCGAGACGGTCTTGATGCTGACGCCGGACTGCGCAGCCACATCCTTGATCCCGGGCGGCCGCATCAGCGGGTCCCCATGACGGGAAGCGGAACGGGTCGGACGTCGCAGCCGGTCCGGAGCGACGGGACGTGCGCACGTGTCCGGATCGGACTGGTCGCGGTGATCGCGGGGTTGCAGGTGCCCATGGGCTCCACCTCCTGACAGCGTTGTCATCGGTCGGGGTGGTGCAGCTGCAGAACCCCGTCGTTCCTTCGTGCGCCTATACTGACCGCAGACCGACAACGTTGTCAAGCAACGTTGTCTGAAAGAGATCAAATTCATTTGGAACTCGCATCGAAGAGGCGTTCAGACCCTCGGATGCGGGTCACCACCCCGGAATCATCGAGGAGTCAGCGTGATCGTCGTCGTCGTCGCAGGAGCAGCCGGAAGCGGCAAGACCACCCTCGGACGTGAGCTCGCCAGGGCCCTCCGACTCCCGCTCCTCGACCTCGACACCATCACCAATCCGTTGCTCGACGGTCTCGGTGCGGTGACCGATCCCGACGGCGCCGAACCGCTCCACTGGAACGACGCGAAGCTGCGCCCGACCATGCGCCCGGCACGGTACGCGGCCCTGCGAGCGGTCCTCGCCGACCAACGCGACAGCGGTGTCGGCGCGGTGCTCGTCGCACCCTTCACCGCAGAGCTCCGCGGCGGCGCCGAATGGGACGCGCTCGTCGAGGCCGCCGGGCTCGTCCCGAAGGTCGTCTGGCTGCACGCCGATGCCGCCACGCTCGCAGCCCGCCGGGCCGAACGCGGTGCCGAGCGGGACACGCACATCGTGGACCCGTCCACCGACACCCCACCCGCCATCGAGCACCTGTCGATCGAAGCGGCGTTGTCCACCTCGCAGCAGCTCGCCGCCGTCCAACGCGCGCTCGGGCTCGGACGGACCATCGAGGCCTCCGCGCCGATCTTCGACCAGGTCTTCGCCGCCGGGCTCTTCGACCTCGACGGGACCCTCATCGACTCGACGCCGGCGGTGAACCGGTCGTGGGCGCAGCTCGCCCGCGAGTACGGCCTCGAGGGCGACCTGCTCGCCGCGGGACACGGCCAGCCCGCCGCCCAGGTGCTCGCCGCGATCTTCCCGCCCGAGCAGGTCGCCGGAGCGCTCGCACGGATCATCGAGATCGAGGCCGACGAGGTCGCCGACGTCATCGCGCTCCCGGGGGCGGCGGAGGCTCTGGCAGCGCTCGGCGACGACGCGAAGGCGATCGTCACGAGTGGCACGAGGCTCATCGCCGGCAACCGGATCGCGGCCGCCGGCCTCGTGCGGCCGGAGGTCGTCGTGACCTTCGACGACGTCACGAAGGGCAAGCCGGACCCCGAACCGTTCCTGCTCGGCCGCACCCGGCTGGGCTTGGAGTCGCAGTCGTGCGTCGTGTTCGAGGACGCACCGGCCGGGCTCGCCGCAGCGCGCGCCGCCGGCTGCTGGACGGTCGGCATCGCGGGTACGCACGAGGCGCACGAACTCGATGCGGACCTCGTGATCGACGGCCTCTTCCAACTGCGGCTCGAGCCGGTCGCCGAGGGCGGGTTCCGACTCGTCCCGGCTTCGCTCGGCTGAGCGGCAGCCCGATGCAGGGGCCTGTCGACGGGCCTCCGAGTACCCTCCCCACCGCACGTCGACAACCGTGCACCTTCGCTCCCTGAGCCTGTCGAAGGGCCTCCGAACCCCTCCTCGATCGTGACGACTACCCCACGACGACGGCTCGTTCTCCGCCGCCGCCTCGGGCGGTTGCGATCCCCCTTGCCTTGCATCTGAAATAACACTGCTAACATATCGACTGCCATGTCGACCGTCGGAAACGCCCCCTCGCGCCAATCCCTCCGCTTGTTCTCCGCACTCGCAATAGCCGCGGCGTGGTTCGCCCTGTGGTGCCTGACCCCGGGCATCACCGGCCGAGGCCCCGTGCGTCTCCTGGTGCAGGAGGACACCGTCGTGGTGTTCCTCGAGTCCCTGATCGCCGGCCTCCTGGTGATCGCCATCGCCATCCTGCAGCGCACCCACACCCGTGAACTCTTCGCACCGTCCCGGCAGCGGTTCCTGTACGTCATCCCGGTCGTGCTCGCACTCGCGTTGCCGTTGCACTACGAGCTCGAGTTCCCCGTGCTGCTCTACATCTTCTGGATGACCGTCTCGGTGTTCTGGCAGGACTACCTGACCTTCGGACTCCTGCAACGCCATCTCGCCGCGCGCTTGCCGTCGCGCGCGGTCATCCCCGCCGTCGCCGTCCTGTTCGCCCTCGGACACGTCATCCTGCTCCCCGACAAGTTCGGGCTCGTGCCGAGCCCGCTCCCCGCACTGAGCATGCTCGCGCTCGGCCTCCTGCTCGCGTGGCTCCGTCACCGGTTCACGACGATGCACCTCATCCTGACGCTGCACCTGTCGTTCTACTTCGTCTTCGCGTGAGGTCAGGCCGCACGCCCGAACGCGACCATCGGCGAGCACCTCGACCGACTTGACGATCGGGCACTGAACCGCTGATCCTGCGGACGCTCCCACTGATCCCTTCCGCAATGCACCTCGACGACTGCGGAGACTCGTTCCCTGAGCCTGTCGAGGGGCCCACGAGCAACCTCCCCTCACCGCACCTCGACCGGCTCGGCGACCGCGTCACGGCCGGTCCCTGAGCTTGTCGAAGGGCACCCGAGCAAAGCATCAACTGTCGAATAAATACCCAGATCAAGGGCTAATTCGGTGCGCGTTCGAATGTCAGTGGTCCGTGTTTGGATGGATCCATGACCAGCACCGCACCGAACCCGCTCGCCGCCGCCGCGGCCGGGTTCGATGCGGTCTGGCAGGGCGCGCTCGATGCGATCCGTCCGGGCTCGGGTGTCGCGGAGCAGCTCGAGAACATGAACGACGAGGCGGTCCTCCGGGTCCTGGACGAACTCGGTGCCGTGCAGCATGCGGTCGAGGTCCTCGCCGCCCGCGTCGTCGGCGCGATCGCGTTGCGCCCGTCGCCTTCCCGCCGCGACGGCACGCTCGTGCGCGCCGCTGGTTACGCGAACCCGGGTGTCATGGTGTCCGAGCGGTGGCGGGTTGCGCGCGCCCGCGGCGCGGCGATCGCCGAGGTCGGTGCCGCGATCACCCAGCCGCGCGGGCTGCTCGGCGAGTTGGAGGAATGCCCGTTCCCGGCGGTCGCTGCCGCCCTCGAACCGGCACCCGGTTCCGACGCCACAACCGCCCAGGCCGACGGACCCAGCGGGTCATCCTCGTCGGCCACCACGGATGGTGACGCGTCCACTGCCCTCGGCAGCCCACGCTCACCCCTCAGCGTCGACGGTGCCGCGGTCATCGTCCGCGAGCTCCGCAACGCCGGCCGCATCTGCAGCAGAGGCGAGCTCGAGGCGGCGTCGGTGATCGCGGTCGAGCACGCCGCCCACGCGCCACTGCAGGACGTCACCCGCATCGCGAAACTCGTCCGCACCCGCCTCGACCAAGACGGCCGCGAACCCCGCGACGAACTCCTCCGCCGAGCGGAACGCTGCACCATCCACGAACTCCCCACCGGCATGACCCTCCTCCGCGCCGAACTCGCCCCAGAAAGCGCCGCCTTCATCCGCGCCGGCCTCGACGCCCTCATCGGCGCCACCCACCACAAACCCCACTTCACCCACCCCGACACGGCCGACCCCGCCCACCAACCCGACGGATCCGGTCACCCCATGCCCGACGGACCCACGCTCATCCCCACCGACCGGCGACGCGCCATCGCCCTCACCGAGACCTTCCGACACCTGGCCGGCTGCGGTCGCGCCGCCACCGAACTCACCCCCGTCACCGTCATCATCCGCACCGACCACGACACCCTCGAAACCGGCCTCGGTGCTGCCACCATCGACGGCATCGACGAACCCATCGGCCCCGGCGCCCTCCGCCGCCTCGCCGCCGACGCCAACCTCATCCCCATGGTGTTGAGCGGCCCCTCCCAGGTCCTCGACCTCGGCACCAGCACCCGACTGTTCACCCGCGGACAAAAACTCGCCCTCGCCGAACGCGACGGCGGCTGCGCCTGGACCGGCTGCACCCACCCACCCTCCTTCACCGAAGCCCACCACATCCGATGGTGGTCCCAAGGCGGACCCACCAACCTCGACAACGGCATACTCCTCTGCCCCTTCCACCACCACCGCATCCACGACGACCACTGGACCATCACCATCCAAAACGGCATCCCCTGGTTCATCCCACCCAGCCACATCGACCGCCACCAAACACCCATCCGAGGCGGACGCCTCCACCTCGCCGCCTGAACCAAGGCACCCGTCCGCCTGCACACCCGCCTGCCCTCCGACAAGCTCAGCGACCGACACGAGAACCACCCTTCGACAAGCTCAGGGACCGAGACGGGAACCGCCCTGCCTCGGACACACTCAGCGACCGACGCCGTCCTCGACAACCCAGCCACCCCGGTCCCTGAGCCTGTCGAAGGGCCCACGAACAACCGTTGAACCTGCCCTTCGACAAGCTCAGGGACCGAGACAGGAACCACCATGCCTCGTACACGCTCAGCGACCGACGCCCTACTCGACAACCCGGCCACCCCGGCCCCTGAGCCTGTCGAAGGGCCCACGACGAACCGTCATACCTGCCCTTCGACAAGCTCAGGGACCGAAACCGGAACCACCCTGCCTCGTACACGCTCAGCGACCGACGCCCTACTCGACAACCCAGCCACCCCGGTCCCTGAGCCTGTCGAAGGGCACACGAGCGACCACCTGCCCTTCGACAAGCTCAGGGACCGAGACGGAAACCACCCTGCCTCGTACACGCTCAGCGACCGACGCCCTACTCGACAACCCAGCCACCCCGGTCCCTGAGCCTGTCGAAGGGCACGCGAGCGACCACCTGCCCTTCGACAAGCTCAGGGACCGAGACGGGAACCACCATGCCTCGGACACGCTCAGCGACCGACGCCGTCCTCGACAACCCGGCCACCCCGGCCCCTGAGCCTGTCGACGGACCCACGAACAACCGTCATACCTACCCTTCGACAAGCTCAGGGACCGAGACGGGACACCATCGCGCATAGCCAACCTCAGCGACCGACGCCGACCTCGACAACCCGGCCACCCCGGTCCCTGAGCCTGTCGAAGGGCACACGAGGCACCGTCCGACCGCCGCAGGGTCACCCCGCGGCGACGACCTCTTCCACCGCCACCCGCGCACCGACGGCCGCCAGCCGCGCCCGGGCCGCGATGAACGCCTCGCGCAGTCGCGCGTCCGATCCGAGGTCGCCGAACACGACCTCCAGGTCGAGGAACGCGCCGGGGCGCTCCGCCTCCTGCGCGACGGCCGCCTGCAACTCGGCCAACCGCCGGTCGACCGGCGCAAGCTCCCGCCCATCGTCACCGACACCCTCGATGAACCGACTCCACGCCGCGAGGACGAGCGCCGAACGCGCGATCCCGCCGCCGGTCCGCAACTGCTCACGGACGACCGGGAGCAGGAACTTGGGGATGCGCTCCGAACCGTCGACGATCTGCCGCGCCAACGTGTCCTTGATCGCCTCACTGCCGAACCGGCGCATCAGCTCCGCACAGTACGCGTCGATGTCGATCCCCGGGACCGGCGCGAGCGTCGGCCTCGCCTCCTCGTGCATGTACCCGAGGAGGAACCGCGAGAACAGCTCGTCACGGCAAACGTCGTGCACGTAGGTCTCCCCCGCCAGCAGCCCCAGGTAGCTCATCGCCTGGTGGGAGGCGTTCAACAACCGGAGCTTCATCAGCTCATACGGCTCGACGTCCTCCACGAGCTGCACGCCCACCTGCTCGTACGGCGGACGGCCGTCCGAGAAGTCGTCCTCGAGCACCCACTGCTCGAACGACTCCGAGAGCACCGGCCAGCGGTCGTCGATCCCGAACCGCTCGGAGACGAACGCGCGCTGCTCGTCCGTCGTCGCCGGCGTGATGCGGTCCACCATCGAGTTCGGGAACCGCACCTCGGCACCGATCCAGGCGGCGAGCGCCGGGTCGATGCGCTCGGCGAAGGCGAGGATCGCGGTCCGGGCGACGTGCCCGTTGCCCTGGATGTTGTCGCACGACATGACCGTGAACGGAACCGCACCGGCGTCGCGCCGGGCACGGAGGGCCGCCGTGATGAACCCGAGCGGGCTCTGCGGCAGCGCCCGCGCTGGCAGCCCGTCGAGGTCCGCGAGCGTCGCACCGTCGCTCGGCTCGAACGCCCCGGTCGCATCGTTCACCCCGTAGCCGCCCTCGGTGATCGTGAGCGACACGATCCGCGTCGACGGATCGCTCACGCGTGCGAGGACCGCTCCCGGGTCGTCGGGAGCGAACAGGTACTCGACGATCGACCCGACGACGCGCGCCTCGATCTCGCCGTCCGGACTCGTCGTCACGAGCGTGTAGAGCCGGTCCTGAGCGCCGAGCGCGTCCCGCATGGCGGCGTCACCGGGCAGTGTGCCGACGCCGACGAGCCCCCAGGACGCGTGCTCGTCGCCGGGGAGCCCGAGCACGCGGTCGACGAACATCGCCCCGTGCGCACGATGGAAGGCGCCGACCCCGAAGTGGACGATGCCGGGTCGGATGGCCGAGCGGTCATAGGCGGGGACGGCCACCTGCTCGTCGAGAGCGGTGAGGGTGGCGTCGGAGAGCTGGGTCATGTGGTGCCTTCTCGTCGGTGAGCGGGTTCCGGGCGGTGCAGGTCGAGGGTGGTGCGGGTCGAGCGTGCTGCGGCTGCAGGGTGGATCAGGCGCCGTGGGTGGATTCGGTCTCCACCGGCGTCGACGCGTCGAGCGTGACGATGCGGGTGGCACGTTGCTTGGTGGCGTCGACCAGGCGGGCATTCGGCTCGTCGACGCCGAGCACCCAGGCTTCGGCCTCGTCGAGCGGGTGGCCGTGACCGAGGCGTCGGGCGATGAGTCGGTCGCGGCGCACCTCGTCGTCCACGTCGACGTACCAGGACTCGTCGAGATGCGCGGCGACACCCTGCCAGCCGTGGTCGTCGAACAGGAGGTAGTTGCCCTCCGTGATCACGAGCGGCACCTCGGGGCGGACGAGGACGGCACTGCCGATCGACGCCTCGAGCGAGCGGTCGAACCGGGGTGCGTAGATCGGTGTGCCCGGAGAATCGGCGGTGCGTCCAGCACGCGCGAGGCGGGACAGCAGTGCGACGTAGCCGTCGACGTCGAAGGTGTCGGGCGCGCCCTTGCGGTCGCGTCGCCCGAGGCGGACGAGCTCGGCGTTGTCGAGGTGGAAGCCGTCCATCCCGACGATGACGGCCTGGTCGCCGAGCGCCGCGGCGATCGCGTCGCTCACGGTCGACTTACCCGCTCCGGGCGCACCGACGATCCCGAGGATCCGGCGGGACCCGGTGGCGGCGAGCGAACGGGCGTGATCGATGAGGCCGTCGAGGTCGGTCCCGATCGTGATGCCGCTCATCGTGATGCCTGACCTCTCCTGGGAGCCGACCGGTCGCGATCGCGCCGTCGCCCGACTCACGGTAGGTCCAGGGGATGCGTGTGTCAACACCGGATGTCACCGGTGTCATGATCTGTTGGTGAAATCCATGTCACGGGTGACACGACCGTCATTCCGTGGTTATGATGCTCCCGACCCGGTGCACCGACGCACGGGCCTCATCACGTCGATCGGACCACCTCATGACTGACTTCAACGGCCGCACCATCCTCGTCACGGGAGCGAGCGGCGGCATCGGCGGCACCACTGTCCGCCACCTCGTCGCAGCGGGCGCGCAGGTGATCGCCTCCGGTCGCAACGTCGAACACCTCGACGCCATCGCCGCCGAGACGGGCGCCGAACCGCTGCCCTTCGACCTCACCTCGGAGGACAGCATCCGCGACGCGATCGAGGGACGCGACATCTGGGGCGTCGTCAACTCCGGCGGTTGGGGCGGCGAGATCGCCTCCCCACAGGAGACCGACATCGACGTGTTCGACAAGGTCATCAGCATCAACGCACGCGGATCGCTGCTCGTCACCAAGTACGCGTCCCGCGAGATGATCCGCCAGGAACGCGGCGGCGCGATCGTCAACGTCTCGAGCCAGGCGAGCCTCGTCGCCCTCTCCGGCCACATCTCCTACGGCTCGTCGAAGGCCGCGCTCGACAACATCACGCGGGTCTCCGCCCTGGAACTCGGGAAGTACGGCATCCGGGTGAACGCCGTCAACCCGACCGTCGTGATGACGCCGATGTCCGCCTGGTACTGGGGTCGCCCCGACATCGAAGGCCCCTTCCTCGAGGCGATGCCGCTCGGCAAGTGGGCCACCGAGGACGACATCGCCGGCCCGATCACCTTCCTGCTGAGCGACGCCGCCTGCATGATCTCCGGCGTCTCGCTGCCGATCGACGGCGGCTACACCGCGCGCTGACCCGATCCGGCAGGACCGAACGGAAGGGACCCGAGCATGGCCACGATGCGCCAGATCGCCGCAGCCGCCGGCGTGAGCGCGAAGACGGTCTCGCGGGTCTTCAACGAGGACCCGCACGTCCTCCCGGCGACCCGAGAACGGGTCGAGTCGATCATGCGGGAGCTCGACTACGTGCCGAACTCCCTCGCGACGGCGTTCCGCTCGGGCCGCCCGTCGGTCATCGGGGTCGCCGTGCCCGACATCGTCGACCCGTTCTTCGCCGAGATCGCGCGTGCGGTAGAGCGGACGGCGCGCGATCACGACATGTCGACGCTCGTCACGAGCCTCGGCGACGACCCGGACCGCGAGCGCGCGGTCCTCGAGCCGATGCTCCGGCGCCAGCTGGCCGGAGTGGTGCTCGCGCCGATCAGCGACGACCAGAGCTCACTGGCCGCGTGGGCGTCGCGGACGCCGTTCGTGTTCGTCGACCGCGCGCCGGGTGGCCTCGCCGCCGACGCCTTCACGCAGGACGACTTCGGTGGGGCGTTCGCGGCGACGACGCACCTCGTCGAGCACGGCCACCGCCGGATCGCCTTCGTCGGCGACGAGCTGGCCCTGCCGACGACCGCCGAGCGGCTGCGCGGGTACCGGGCGGCACTCACCGAAGCCGGGCTGCCCGCCGACGAGGAACTCATCGCCCTCGGCGCGGCGACCCGCGAGGGGGCGGCTCGTGCGCTGGCGGCGATCGACTCGAAGGCGACGGCCCTGTTCTCGTCGAACGCCGTCTGCACGATGGCGTTGCTGCCCGCACTCGCCGAGCAACCGCTCCCACTCGTCGCGTTCGGCGACTTCCCCCTGGCAGAGCTCCTGCGACCGTCGGTGTCCGTGATCACGCAGGACCCGGAGGCCCTCGGCCGACTCGCTGCGGAACGGATCATCGACCGCCTCGACCGCCCCGACGCGCGATACCGCCGGAGCACGGTCCTCCCGGTGCACCTCGTCGAGCGCGACTCATGCCGGGCCGCGCCCGCGGTGCGCTGAGTCGCCGGCTCCGAGCCGCCCCGTATAGCCGTCGAATCCCCGGCCCCTGAACCATCCCGGCCCCTGAACCATCTCGGTCCCTGAACCATCTCGGTCCCTGAGCCTGTCGAAGGGCGCCACGCGAACGCCCCGGAAACTCGACCGGCTCGGGAACCGAACCCGGCCGGCCTAGTAGCTCAACGTCGCTGGCGCGAGCTCCGCGGTCTGGTCGCCGACGCGGCTCGGGTCGCGCGGGTCGAGGCGGCGGACCTCGCCGGCATCCGCGAGTTCGTCGAGCTCGATCCAGAAGATGTTCGGACTCCGTGTCGAGCCGAAGTAGTACACCCGGTTCGTGAGGTCCGCGCCGGCCCGCCACCACGTCGGGTACACGTCGCCCGTCGAGTACGGCGCGCCGTACGGCACCGACACGTTCGCGATGAGCTGGAACACACCCGCCACCGCCTCGACGGTGTCCGCCGGCTCCGGCAGGTAGTGGAGGAAGTAGGAGGCCCGCACGAAGCGGTCGACCGAGGTGATGTCGCCGGGAGGCGGCAGCTCGCCGCCGAACGGCCGGTAGCGGTCGCGGTTGGCGAGCTGCTCGTCGAGGCTCGGCGAGTTGGCCATGACGGTGTACTCGCGGCCGTGGTGGACCACGAGCCGGCCGTCGATCGGCTCGATGATCGCGGAGTCACCCGATGCGTCCTCGATGGCGATGTGGATCCCCATCTGGAGGCCGCGGAACATCGGGGACGTGATGCGGACCGTGTCGATGTCGGCGATGGCCTCGGCGACCGAGGCGTAGGTGTCGAGGAGGTACTGCACCCAGAGCGCGTTCGAGACCGTCGGACGGCCGTCGGGCTCGGCGAACGTCACGTCCTCCGGGTCGAGGTAGAGCGCGTGTGCTCCGAGGCCCGCCGTGTTCAGGCCGTCGACGGTCCCCATCCCCCACATGCTCGTGACGACACTGCCGTACCGGGAGGTCCACCGGTGCGAGGTGGCGTCGCCCGTGCCACCTCGGTCGGTACCGCTCGGGACGAACCACAGCTCAGGTTCGTCACTCTCCGACCAGTCCATGCAGCGGCTGACCGTCTTGGCGACCGCGTTGTCGTTCCAGAAGATTCGAGTGCACACGCGCTGAGCGTACTCCGAGCGCGCTCCGCGCCGGAGGGGCTATCGCCCACGCAGTGCCGCCGCCTCGCTGAGCCATCGGCTGTAGCAGTCCCAGGGGTCGACGTCGCGGGCGACCGAGGCGATGTGGGCGAGCAGTCGGGGCGACCCCGTGAACCATTCGGAACGTTCGAGGCGCTCGCGGGCGAACTGTTCGTGACGCGCACGCTCGACGTGCCGGTCGCCGCGTTCGAGGGCGAGCAGTTCGTCGTGCCAGATCGCGGCGAACCGCTGGCGTGGGTTCGTCGTGGTGCCGATCTTCACGCGGTCGCCGTGGCGGAGGTAGTAGACGACGTCGATCCGCGGCCGGGCGAGGTCGTCGTCGGGCACGTCCCCGTGCCGCCACTCGCACGCGGCGCACAACCAGGCGGACGGGTAGTGCCGGCCGAGCCGCGAGCCGCACATGATGCACGGCGACGGCAGGACGTCGACCACACCCCAACGGCGCTCCGCCCAGTCGGCGGCGAGGGCCAGATGATCCTCGCAGAGCGCGACGGGCGCGTCGACCGGTGCCGCGGCGTCACACCCGGGTTGTACGCATCGTCTGTGGGGCATCTCCCGAGTGTCCCCCAACCCGCCGACACCGGCCTCCAACCCCGGTCCCTGAGCCTGTCGAAGGGCACACGAACAGACCCCACCCTTCGACAAGCCCAGGGACCGATCGGTTGGGCCGGCAGGGACCGGCTGGGTGAGCGAACAAACGACCGACTCCAACCCCGGTCCCTGAGCCTGTCGAAGGGCACACGGACAGACCCCGCCGTTCAACAAGCTCAGGGACCGAACGGTTGGGCTGGCAGGGACCGGCTGGGTGAGCGAACAAACGACCGACTCCAACCCCGGTCCCTGAGCCTGTCGAAGGGCACACGAACAGACCCCACCCTTCGACAAGCTCAGGGACCGAACGGTTGCGCCGGCAGGGACCGGCTGGGTGAGCGAACAAACGACCGACTCCAACCCCGGTCCCTGAGCCTGTCGAAGGGCACACGAACAGACCCCACCCTTCGACAAGCTCAGGGACCGAACGGTTGCGCCGGCAGGGACCGGCTGGGTGAGCGAACAAACGACCGACTCCAACCCCGGTCCCTGAGCCTGTCGAAGGGCACACGAACAGACCCCACCCTTCGACAAGCTCAGGGACCGAACGGTTGCGCCGGCAGGGACCGGCTGGGTGAGCGAACAAACGACCGACTCCAACCCCGGTCCCTGAGCCTGTCGAAGGGCACACGAACAGACCCCACCCTTCGACAAGCTCAGGGACCGAACGGTTGCGCCGGCAGGGACCGGCTGGGTGAGCGAACAAACGACCGACTCCAACCCCGGTCCCTGAGCCTGTCGAAGGGCACACGAACAGACCCCACCCTTCGACAAGCTCAGGGACCGAACGGTTGCGCCGGCAGGGACCGGCTGGGTGAGCGAACAAACGACCGACTCCAACCCCGGTCCCTGAGCCTGTCGAAGGGCACACGAACAGACCCCACCCTTCGACAAGCTCAGGGACCGAACGGTTGCGCCGGCAGGGACCGGCTGGGTGAGCGAACAAACGACCGACTCCAACCCCGGTCCCTGAGCCTGTCGAAGGGCACACGAACAGACCCCACCCTTCGACAAGCTCAGGGACCGAACGGTTGCGCCGGCAGGGACCGGCTGGGTGAGCGAACAAACGACCGACTCCAACCCCGGTCCCTGAGCCTGTCGAAGGGCACACGGACAGACCCCACCCTTCGACAAGCTCAGGGACCGAACGGTTGCGCTGGCAGGGACCGACCGGACGGGCGAACGAAACGACCGACTCCAACCCCGGTCCCTGAGCCTGTCGAAGGGCACACGGCCAGACCCCACCCTTCGACAAGCTCAGGGACCGAACGGGCGAAGCGGCAGGGTCGAGCGACGGTCCTCCACAACTCCCCTGTGATCCGAGAGCGTCCACCGTCGGACGTCAGCGCAGACAGACAGGATCGAGGTCCTGAGAGGCTTCCCGGATGCCCCACGTCTACATCCTCAAATGCGCCGACGGATCCTTCTACACCGGCAGCACCATCGACCTTGCTCGACGAGTCGCCGAGCACATGGACGGCCTCGGAGCGACCTACACCCGCGACCGACTGCCCGTCACACTCGTCTGGTCGGCCGAGTACGACCGCGTGGACGACGCATTCTTCATCGAGAAACGTCTTCAGGGGTGGAGCCGGGCGAAGAAGCAAGCAGTGATCGACGGGCGGTTCGACGACCTCCCGCGCCTCAGCTGCTCGCGGATCACCGCATGGCGCGATCCAGAACCCGGAACGGACCCGGTGGCCGGTCCCTGAGCCTGTCGAAGGGCACACGGACAGACCCCGCCCTTCGACAAGCTCAGGGACCGAACGGGTGGGCTGGCAGGGACCGGCCGAGTGAGCAGACAAGGACCGGCCGTTCGGAAACGACCGACTCCGACCCGGTCCCTGAGCCTGTCGAAGGGCACACGGACAGACCCCGCCCTTCGACAAGCTCAGGGACCGAACGGTTGGGCTGGCAAGGACCGGCTGGGTGAGCGGACAGGGACCGACCGTTCGGAAACGACCGACTCCGACCCCGGTCCCTGAGCCTGTCGAAGGGCACACGGACAGACCCCGCCCTTCGACAAGCTCAGGGACCGAACGGGTGGGCTGGCAGGGACCGGCCGAGTGAGCAGACAAGGACCGACCCTTCAGAAACGACCGACTCCAACCCCGGTCCCTGAGCCTGTCGAAGGGCACACGGACAGACCCCGCCCTTCGACAAGCTCAGGGACCGAACGGTTGGGCTGGCAGGGACCGCCCTTCGTCAGGCTCAGGGACCAGACAGGCGAGCGGACAACCCTTCGACAGGCTCAGGGACCGGACAGGGAGCGCCCTTCGACACGCTCAGGGAGCGGACCGGCGAAGGGCGTTCGGCTGGGAGACGATCGGGTGGCCTCCCAGCCGATGCGCACGTCACAGCGCGATCGCGCGACCCTCCTCGTGGGAGCGGATCGCCGCTCGGTAGATGTCGTGGGTGAGCGCCGCCTCCTCGGGGCGCGCCGCCCCGAACCGGTCGCCGAGGGAGCCGTGTCGCTCGGCGAGGAACACGGCCCACATCTGGAGGATCGTGTCGGAGAACCCGGACTCGAAGTTCGGGCCGGTCACCGTCGGCCAGACCGACTGGCTGCCTGCGTCGAGCTGCTGCCACACCTGCTCCCGACCGCCGCCCGGGATGTCCCGCACCGCGAACACCTCGACGAGCTTCGGGTTCTTCGTGCTGAACCGGACCCCGCCGTCGAGACCGATCGCCTCGAACTCCCACGTGTTCTTCTGTCCGGGATCGATGCGCTTCGTCTCGGTCGCCAGCGGGAAGCGGACACCGTCGTGGGTCGCCCAGCTGTGCAGCACGGCGTTGTCCCAGGTGTCGCATGGCACGAGCGAACCGTCGGGGCCGGGACGCTCGGTGACGATGTTCTGCAGCACCCCGTACACGCTCTCGGGTGCCCAGCCGAGCCGCAGCGGCACGTGCCAGGTGTGCATCCCGAGGTCGTTCATCACGCCGGCCTCACCGCAGAACTGCGTCTGGCGCTTCCAGTTGATCTGCTTGCCCCGATCGATGTCACTCGAGTGCAGGAAACTGTTGCGCGCCTCGACGATCGTGCCGAGCGCCCCGGACCGCACGTAGTCGATCGCCAGCTGCGCTCCCGGGAAGAACGGCATCTCACTCGAACACCGGACGAAGCTCTCCGGGTGCTCCGCCATCGCCGCGAGGACGGACTGCGCGGCCGCCGCGTCGATCCCGAACGGCTTCTCCGCCAGGAGACCCTTCCCGGCTCGGATGACGTCGGTGTAGATCTGCTCGTGGAGGTCGTGACGCACGGCCACGTAGACGACGTCGACCGACGGGTCGGCGAGCAGCTCGTGGTAGTCCGTGGTCTTCGTGACGACCGTGTCGATCTCGTCGAACCAGTCGAGCGCCGCCGGGTTGATGTCGCAGACGGCCGTCAGTCGCGGTCGCACCGGGTGGTCGATGAGTGCCGGCCACCGCTGGATGGCGGCTGCGATCTCGCGCCCCATGAGTCCGCCGCCGATGATCGCGACGTTGACGCGCTCCGCCGTCGCCCGGTCGGCCGTCACCTGGTCGGCGCTCATGCGCGAGCCGCCTCGAGGATCGCGAGGCCGGCATCGGCGTCGGCGCCGTCGTGCAGCACCGCCATGAGTGCCGCGGTGATGGCGGCCGGATGCTCGTGCTGGATGATGTTGCGGCCGTAGACGATGCCGCTGACCCCCGCGTCGAGGACGGCGACCGTGCGCTCCAGCAGGGTCCGGTCGTCGACGCGACCGCCGCCGCGGACGAGGACGGGGATGTCTCCGGCGACCTGCACGACCCGCGGGTACTCGGTGATGTCGCTACTCGGGTCGGCCTTGATGAGGTCGGCGCCGAGTTCGACCGCCTGGCGCACGAGGGTGACGATCTTCTCGATGTCGCCGTCAACCTGGTACCCGCCGGCCGTCGTGTTGTCCTGCATGACGAGCGGTTCGATCATGAGCGGCATCCCGTACCGGGTCGCTTCGCGGCGCAGGGCCATGATCGAGCGGATGTTCGCCTCACGGACCTCGGGGTGGTCGGGGATCTGCATGAGGTTGACGCACACGGCGACGGCGTCCAGCCGGACGGCCTCCTCGATCGCGTGCGGCACGTGGTGGCTGTAGAGGATCGAGTCGAGCGGGTTGCCGTAGACGTTCGCGACGTCCGTCCGCAGGACGAGCGCCGGCTTGTCCTTGCCGGGGACCTGCTGCAGGAGACGGGCCTGGCCGAGGGTCAGCTGGACGGCGTCCGGGCCCGCGGCGACGAGGGTGCGGACGACCTCGCCCATGTCCTCGATACCGGTGATGAACGAACGCTCGCCGAAGAACCCGTGGTCGACGGCGACGTCGAGCGCGCGACCGGATCGGGCGTTGAAGAGACGATTGAGGCGGTACAGCGACATTGCGGCGGCTCCTGATCGTGACGGGGAGGGTTTCCGAATCGTCCCTCGGTGTGTCACAGTAGTGGCCTGAGACAACGTTGTCTAGCTTGCGTCGGGTCAGCCCCGGGGCGAAGAACGGAGGGTCCATGGGCGAGATCGTCGTCGCCGGTCACATCTGCGTCGACCTGTCGCCAGGGCTGAGCGCGAGCGCACGAATCGATCCGGGCGCCCTCATCGACACCGGCCCGCTCCGCATCTCCCTCGGCGGCTGCGTCGCGAACACCGGCCTGGCCCTCGCCGACCTCGGGAGCACGGTCCGCCTGCACGCGACCGTCGGCGACGACGAGCTCGGCGCGATCGTCGCGTCGCGCATCGCCGCGCACGAGCGGCTGCACCCGGCGCTCGAGGTCACCGACCGGGCCGCGACCTCCTACAGCGTCGTCGTCGAGCCCGCCGGCCTCGACCGGACCTTCTGGCACCACACCGGTGCCAACGAGGTGTTCACCGGCGAGCACCTGGCCGTCGGCGACGCGGACCTCGTCCACCTCGGCTATCCCCCGCTGCTCCCCGGGATCGTCGCCGACGACGCGGCGCCCCTCGCGAGGCTGCTCGAACGGATCCACCGACACGGTGCCACCACCTCGATGGACCTCGCCGTCGTCGACCCCACGAGCGCCGTCGGTCATCTGGACTGGGAGGCGATCCTCCGGCGCACCCTGCCGCTGACCGACATCGTGAGTCCGAGCGTCGACGACCTGCGTTCGGCGCTCGGCACGCTCCGCCTACCCGCCGGGACCAGCGCATCGCCCCTGGCCCAAGCGGCGGCGTTCGCCGACCTGCTGCTCGCCTGGGGTGCCGGGGTCGTGGCGATCTCGGCCGGCGAGGACGGTCTGCTCCTCCGGGCCGCCGGTGTCGACCGCCTGCGTTCGGGCGGACGGATGCTCGCACCGCTCGCCGAGGCCTGGGCCGACGTCGACCTCGTCGCGCCGCCCGTCCCCGCACCCGCGTTCGTGTCGACCAACGGCGCCGGGGACGCGTCGACCGCCGGCCTGCTCTTCGCGATGTCACACGGTGCCGCACCGGCGGAAGCGGCCGAACTCGCGGGCGCGAGTGCCGCAGCGACGATCGCGGGACGCCGTCCGACGGCGGCCGAGATCACCCGACTGCGCCCCGGACTCAGCGGGCTCTTCGCGGTCGCGGGGGCGGGCGAGCCGATCGCATGATCCCCCATACGCCAGGATGGTGAGCATGCGCAGCTCCCGACCCCCGACCATGAACGATGTCGCCGCGGCAGCCGGGGTCGGGCTGAAGACGGTGTCGCGGTACGTGAACGGCGCGACGAACATCAACCAGGAGCTGTCGGAACGGATCGGCGCGGCGATCGAGGCCCTCGGCTACCGACACAACCTGGCGGCCGCGAGCATCCGGCCCGGCCGGTCGAGCAAGGTCATCGGGCTGATCATCAGCGACCTGGCGAACCCCTATTACTCGGTGTTGGCACGCTCGGTGGAGCGCGTGTGCACGGAACACGGCTACCTGCTGATGTCCGCGAGCTCCGAGGAGGACGCCGGCCGGCACCGGCTGCTCGTCGACCGGCTGGTCGCACAACGCGTGGACGGCCTCGTCGTCGTGCCACCACGGCAGGCGACCACGTCCTGGGCCACGAGCACGATCGTGCACGTCCCGATGGTGCTCGTCGACCGACCGACCGGGCCGCTCGAGTCGGTCGAGGTGCACACGGTGCTCGCCGACAACGCGGGCGGGGCGACCCGGGCGACCGCGGCCATGCTCGCCGCGGGTGCACGTCGGGTCGCGTTCCTCGGCGACTCACTCGAGCTGTACACGATGCGCGAGCGACTGGCCGGCTACCACCGGGCGCTCGCCGAGGCCGATCTCGGCGGCGCGACGGGGACGGGTCCGATCGAGCCGATCGTCTCCGACGGCGCACACTCCGTCGAGGACGCTGCGGCGGTCGTGGCGGGGTTCCTGGCGTCGGGCGAGGTCGACGCGGTGTTCGCAGCGAACAACCGGGCCGCGATCGGGGCCATGCAGGCGTTCGCGACGGCCGGGCACCGGCTGCCGCTCGTGGGGTTCGACGACTTCGAGGCGGCACCGCTCGTGTCCCCGGCGGTGTCGGTGGTGGCGCAGGACGTCGCGCTCATGGGCCGGGTCGCGGCGGAGACCCTCCTCGGACTCATCGCCGGCGAGGCGGGCCCACCCGTGACCCACACCCTGGACGTGCGCCTGGAGCTGCGCGGTTCCGAGCGCTGACGCCCTTCGACAAGCTCAGGGACCGGTGACGGGTGCTCAGGGACCGGAAGAAGTGCACCCGGACCACCCTTCGACAAGCTCAGGGACCGGAAGAGGTGCTCCGGGACCGGAGGGGCATTCACGGACCGTGGGAAGCGACCCCGAGCACGAAGAAACCACGGACGGAGAACCGCTCCCTGAGCCTGTCGGAGGGCACACGAGAAGACGCCGCCCTTCGACGAGCTCAGGGACCGGAAGAAGTGCTCAGGGACCGGAAGAGGTGCACCCGGACCGCCCTTCGACAAGCTCAGGGACCGGGAGAGGCGCTCAGGGACCGGCGGGGTACGTGAGACCGTGGCCGAAGCGGAAGAGCGGGTCCTCGGTGTCGTAGGGGACGTCGGACCGACTCGCCTCGACGGCCGCCATCGAGCGCGGCAGGTCGAACGGGAGCCGACCCTCCGGCAGTGCCCGACCGAAGACGACGTCGAGGAACGCCGCATCACTGCCGCCGAAGCTCGCGACGAGCGCCGCGACCGCATCTGCCACCCCGGCGAGGATCGCCGGTCGGTCGAGGTGTATGTCGAGCACGGTCGGCACCGTCAGCGCGAGCGTCTGCAACCGCTCGACCTCGTCGGCCGGGATGTCGAGCGAGCCGGCGTGGAACATGGCCTCGAAGCCGCCGGGCCGCGGTTCGTACGGCGTCTGCATGCGCACGAGGGCGACGTCCGCCGACGCCGGATCCGCGACGACCTCGCCGTACGCGCCCGCGACCTCGGGGTCGACACCCTCCAGGTACAACCGGGGACGCGGCGAGCGCACCGGCAGCGTCTCCTCCACGTTCGTCAGGACGGTGAACGCGCGGCGCTGTGCGGCCTCGCCGGCGGCGACGAAGTCCGCGCGCCCGACGATCCCACTCGCGGCGCCCGCGTCCACGTACGGCTGCTCGAAGAGCCCGAGCACGAACTTCTCGCGGAGCAGTCTCCGGACGGACGCGTCGATGCGGTCCTCGGTGATCCGTCCCTGTTCGACGAGTTCGACGACGAGCTCGGGTCGGGCCTCGCCACCGAACTGGTCGCAGCCGGCCTGCAGGATGCGCTCGACCCGGGACAACTCGTCGAGGTGCTCCAGGCCCCAGGCCCGCGCTGGCATGTCCTGTCCCATGATCGACGTGTCGGTGACGAGCCCCCAGTCGGTGCAGACGATGCCTGCGAAGCCGAGTTCCTCGCGGAGGAGCCCGGTGATGATCCCGTGGTTGAAGGCGAACGCGACCTCCTCGTGTTCGGTTCCGACGGGCATGCCGTAGTAGGGCATCATCTGCGCGGCTCCGGCGGCGATCGCGGCGCGGAACGGGATGAGGTGGTAGTCGAAGTTGTCGCCGGGGTACACCTGTTCGCGCCCGTAGGCGAAGTGCGGGTCCTCCCCGTCGAGCTGGGGCCCACCACCCGGGAAGTGCTTCGTCATCGTGGAGACCGACTGCGGCCCGAGTTCGGCGCCCTGGAACCCTCGGATGTAACCGGCGACGAGTTCGGCACTGAGCTCGGCGTCCTCGCCGAAGGTGCCGCCGATGCGCGACCAGCGCGGCTCGGTCGCGAGGTCGACCTGCGGGTGGAGCGCCAGCCGGATCCCGACGGCGAGGTACTCCTGCCTCGCGGTGTCGGCGAAGGCCTCGACGAGGTCTGCCGATCCGATCGCCGCGAGGCCAAGCGTCTCGGGCCACTGCGAGAACGCGCCGGCACGGGCGGCCGTCCCCACGTTGTCGGTGAAGTGGTTGCGGGGGTCGGTCGACAGCGTGACCGGGATGCCGAGTCGCGTGCGCGACGCGCGCTCCTGCAGGGCGTTGGTCCACTCGGCGAGCGCCGTCGTGTCGGGCGCGGTGCCGAGGACGTTGAAGTGGGACATGAGCTGCTCGCCGATCATGTGCTCGCCACTCGCGAGTCCCATGTGCGGGTTCGCCTCGTCGATGGGCCCCGGGGCGATCATCGTCTGGAAGAGCATGCCGGCCTTCTCGGCGACGGTCATCCGTCCGAGGAGGTCCTCCACCCGGTCCTCCACCGGCAGGCTCGCGTCGCGGTAGGGCAGCGCCGGTTCATGCTCGCTCATGGTGGTCCGTTTCTCGTCAGTGAGTGGGGCGGCGTCGGGATCACCCGGGCTCAGGCGAGCCGGAAGCGAAAACCGAACTCCGTTCGGGAACGGAGCGTGACTCCAGTATGCCCGCTGACGAGGATCACGCAAGACTCAGTCGGCGTGATTCCCCATGGCGCGCAGCCCGTCGGCCAGCCAGTCCAGCGACGGGGAGACGCCTGGCGCGACCGGATGGCGATTGAGGTGGCCATGGAGGACGCCTGGCTCGAGCCGACTGCGGACGGGAGCACCGGCGGCCTCCGACGCCGCGATGAGCAGCTCCCCCGACGGCCGGAGGTCGTCGAACTCCGAGAGCAGGACCGACAGCGGCGGGCGGTCCGGGGTCACGGGGACGATTCCCGGCAGCGCGAGCTCGGGCACGTCCTCCAGCCGACCGACGTAGTTCCCGACCATCCAGTCGATCGACTCGGTCGGGAACCGCATGAAGTCCGGGAGGACCGCCATCTCGGCCAGGACGTCCGCGGGCAGCGCTGGCACGACGGCGTGCAGGAACGGGTAGGCCAGCAGCACGGCGTCCGCACGTCGATCGCTGCGGAGTGACGCGGCGAGCGCGAGGGCCGCTCCGGCGCTGGCCCCACCGATGGCCGTCCGCGCACCGGGAACGGCCGACCGCTCGTCGTCGAGTTGCTCCCAGACCGCGAGCACGTCGTCGAGCGGCACCGGGTATCGCGTCGTGCCGTCCGCCAGTCGATAGTCGACGGAGACGACCTCGGCACCCGCTCGCGCCGCCAGTTCGGCGCTCACGACGTGCGCCTCCGGCCAGTCGAGCGTCCCCGCCGCGAAGCCGCCGCCGTGCACCCAGAGGAGGGCGACACCACTGGGGTCGGCCGGGACGTAGCGTCGGATCGGGACCGTGCCGTGCGGACCGTCGACGACCTCGTCGGTGATCACCACGTCGCTCGGTGGACTCCACGGCCCGTCGTCACCGTATGCGTCGAGTCGTTCCTGGAACTCCTCGTCGAGGGTCCCACCGGCGGCAGCGCGATCGGCGTTCGAGAACCCGTCGAAGAGGCTCAGGCGGTCGCGGTAGTACGGATCGAGTGACATGCGCCGAGCCTACCCAGCAGACTCGGTCGACCCAGCCGACTCAGACCACGACGCCGCCGACGCGGTGGAGGTAGACGTCGATGGCGTCCCGGCTCTCCTGGATGCAGCCGAGCTTCGCGTCCAGTCGCTCGCGATGCTCGAGCAACCGCTCCAGCACCTCCGCCGAGGGCGTCACCTGGTAGATCGTGTCGTCGTCCTCGAAGCAGGGCAGGACCTGGAGGATGAGCGCGGTCGGCATGCCGACGGCGATCAGCTCGCGGATGCGCTGCACCTTCGCGACGAGGTGGTCCCCGTACTCGCGGTACCCGTTCGGGCAGCGGGTCGGGCGCAGCAACCCCTGTTCCTCGTAGTACCGGAGCAGCCGCGGCGTGCTCCCGGTGGCCGCCGCCAGTTCGCCGATGCGCATGCAAGACCCCTTCGACCGAGTTGTGTCCTCTTGGAGCAGCCGTCGGTGCCGGGCGGATATTCCCGGCGCACCCTCGTCGACTTGACCCTGCCACCAGTGGCAGGCCGGGAGACTCACCGACATGACCACCGACAGTTTGCGCACGGCACGATCCACGCCCCCTCCTGCCACCCGAACCCGCTCTCCCCTCCCGACCGCGCTGCTCCTCGCCACCGTCGGATTCGTGACACTCCTCACCGAGGTGCTCCCGGCCGGGGTCCTCCCCGCGATGGCCGCCGACCTGGGCGTCTCGGAGTCGATCGCGGGCCAGAGCGTCGCCGTCTTCGCACTCGGCTGCATCGTCGCCGCGATCCCGCTCAGCCGTGCGCTCGCGAAGCTCGACCGCCGGACGGTCGTGCTGCTCGCCCTGGTCGTCTCGGCGCTCGCGAACGCCGGCACGGCCGTCGCGCCCGACCTGCTCACGCATCTCGCGACCCGGTTCGTCGCGGGGCTCGTGGCCGGCGTCGTCTGGGCGATGCTCCCGGGGTACACGCGCGGGTTCACCACCCCGGAGCGGTTCGGCTCCACGCTCGGCATCGTGCTGTCCGGTGCCACGCTCGGCTTCGCGCTCGGCGTCCCGGCCGGCGCGGTCCTCGGTGAGGGGTTCGGTTGGCGCACGGTGTTCGGGATCGTCGCCGCCACCACCGCGCTCCTCGGCGTCATCGCGGTCGTCGTCGCTCCCCGCGTGGCAGGCAGCGCCCCCGGGCGTTCGACACGCATGGGTGCGGCGCTCGGCATCCCCGCGGTCGTCACGATCCTCGTGGCCCTCGCCGTCTGCATCATCGGCCAGAACATCGCGTACACCTACCTCGCACCCGTCCTGTTCTCCCGCGGGACGCCCGTGCCGCTCGAGGTGCTCCTCGCCACCTTCGGTGTGGCGTCGGTCGTCGGCACGCTCGGCGCCGGACGGCTGGCGAACCTGCGCCTCGGGACGACCATCCTCACGGCCGCCCTCCTCGGGACCGTCGGCCTCGCCGTCGTGGCCTGGGATCCCCCGGTCGTCGTCCTCCTCATCGCGGCGGCAGGCTGGGGGCTCGCCTTCGGCGCCTACTCCGTGCTCTTCCAGGTGGCGATCGCCCGGGTCGCCGGGAACGCTGCTGACGCGGCCCAGTCGGCGCTCGTCACGGTGTGGAACTGCTCGATCGCCACCGGCGGGGCGGTCGGCGGGATCATCCTCGGCACCTGGGGCCCGGCCCTGCTCCTCCCGGCAGCGGCCGCGCTGACCATCGTCGCCATCCCCCTCTGCGCCGTGATCGCACGCGCCGTCCGCCGTGGGTGAACGACGGAGGACCCGGCACGCCAGCGCCGGGTCCTCCTAGACTCGATGCGATGCCCGTCCCGTTCCTGCACTCGCCGAACATCCTGTTCGACACCGTCGTGGACCGCACGGAACGGCTGTCCCCCGGCTTCGTCCGCCTCACCCTCGCCGGTGCCTCGCTCGCCGACTTCGCCCCGTACGAACGGGACCAGCGGATCAAGATCCTGCTGCCGGGAGACGACGGCGCGTACCCGGACGGACTCCACGGCGGCCTGCCGGAGCACGCGTGGCGGCGCGCCTGGCGAGCGCTCCCACCGGCGGACCGCCCGGTGATGCGCAGCTACACGGCCCACCGCGTCAGGCCGGCGCAGCAGGAGGTCGACCTCGACGTGTTCATCCACGAGCCGGCGGGCCCGGCGAGTCGATGGGCGCTCGGGGCGCGGAAGGGCGACCGGTTGCTCGTCTCGGGGCCGGACGTCCGTCGCGGCGAGCCGACGCACGGTGTCCAGTGGGCGCCCGGTACCGCGACGAACGTGCTCATCGCCGCCGACGAGACGGCCTTCCCCGCCGTCCACGGGATCCTGCGCTCCCTCGACGAGGACGTCCGCGCCCACGTCCTTCTCGAGCTCGGCGACCCCGCCGACACCGCCCTGCTCGGGCCACTGCTCGAGCGTCACACGGTCGAGGTCCATGAACGGGCCGGGCGGCCGGGCGGTGACGCGCTCGTCGCCGGCGTCGAGCGGTGGCTCCATCTGCACGGGTCGTCGGCGGCGACACTGGGCACCGACTTCGCCGCCTGGCTGGTGACCGAGAGCACCCGGATCCCCCTCCTGCGCGCTGCGACGACCGACCACGGGATCGATCCGGAGCGCGTCCACGGGCAGGGCTACTGGAACGCTCGCCCCAGAGCCACACCCGAATGAAGGTTATGCTTGCCTTACTCGGTCGCATGCCTCGCGACCCGTTCGAAAGGTGATCCGTGCCCCTCCCCCTCGCCCATCGTCGACGTCTCGTCGCCGTCGCCGCCCTCTCCATCGCCGCCCTCGGCCTCTCCGCCTGCAGCAGCTCGAGCGCCTCGACCCCCTCGGACACCGCGACGAGCGCGACGCACGTCATGGACCACGCCCACGGCGAGACCAGCATCCCCGACGCGCCCAAGCGGGTCGTCGTCCTCGAACCGGTGCAGCTCGACACGACCGTCGCGCTCGGCATCACCCCGGTTGGCGCAGCGGTGCTGAACGAGACCGCCGGCGTCCCCGCCTACCTCGGCGAGCAGGCCGCCGACATCCCCACCGTCGGGACCGTGGCGGAGCCGAACGTGCAGCTGATCGCCGCCGCGAAGCCCGACCTCATCATCGGCACCGAGTCGCGACACTCCGCCCTGTACGACCAGTTGTCCGAGATCGCGCCGACCGTGTTCATGGCGACGCAGACCGACCCCTGGCGCGACAACGTGCACTTTGTCGCCGAAGCACTCGGTGACCCGGACGGCGCGGACGAACTCCTCGACGCCTACGACGCACGCTGCGCGGAGATCGCCAAGAAGCACGACACCGCCGGGAAGACGGCACAGCTGATCCGCCCCCGCGACGGCGTCCTGACCCTCTACGGCCCGACCTCCTTCGCCGGTAGCACCCTCGAGTGCGCCGGGTTCACGACGCCCGAACACGCCTGGGAGGACATCTCCCTCGACCTCTCCCCCGAGCGCGTGCTCGAGGCGAAGGCCGACCAGGTCTTCGTGACGAGCGTCGACCCCGACGACACCTCGACCCTGCCCGCCTCGCTCACCGCGAACACGGACGCCTTCCCCGAGCTGCACCTCGTCGACCAGTCCTTCTGGATCACCGGCGTCGGCCCCCTCGGCGGCATGGCCGTCCTCGACGACCTCGACCGGCTGCTCTCCGACGGGTCGTGACGAACCCGACCGCGATCCTGACCGCCCGCGACACCTCGGTGGGACGGCGGGCGCCGCAACGACACCGCCTGCTCGTCGTGCTGCTCGCGGGCATCGCGGCGCTCGCGGTCGCCGTCCTCCTGTCAGTGTTCGTCGGCGCGAACCCCATCGCGCCGGATGACGTCCGTGCGGCGCTCCTCGGCGCGGGCTCGGACGAGGCGAACTTCGTCGTGTGGGATCAGCGGGTGCCACGCACGGTCGCGGCACTGGCCGTCGGTGCGGCCCTCGGCGTAGCGGGCGCGCTCATGCAGGCGTTCACCCGGAACCCGCTCGCCGATCCCGGCATCCTCGGGGTCAACGCCGGGGCAGGCTTCGCGGTCGCCGTCGGCCTGGCGTTCCTCGGCGTCCGGGCGCCGGGCGACATCGCCTGGCTCGCCTGCGGTGGGGCGCTCGTCGTCACCCTCGTCGTGTACGCGATCGGTTCGGGCGGGCGTGAGCAGTCCTCCACCGCCCGCCTCACCGTCACGGGCGTCGCGTTCGGTGCCGTACTCGCCGGGCTGACGACGGGGATCGCCATCACCCACCCCGACGCGTTCGACCGGATGCGCGGCTGGAACGCCGGCAGCCTGCTCGAACGCGACCTCGGTGTCGTCGTGCCGGTCCTCCCCTTCCTCGCCGTGGGGCTCGTCCTGGCGGCGGCGAGCGCGCGGAGCCTGAACGCGATCGCCCTCGGTCCGGACGTCGCCAGAGCACAGGGCGTCAGCGTCACGCGCAGTCGGATCCTGGTGCTCGCCGCGGTCACGCTGCTCGCCGGTGGTGCCACCGCGATCGCCGGCCCGATCGCCTTCGTCGGCCTCGTCGTGCCCCACCTCGTGCGCTGGTCGGTCGGCAGTGATCAGCGCCGTATCCTCGGGGGTTCGGTCCTCGTCGGCTGCGTCCTCGTGCTGTGCTCCGACGTCGTCGGACGGATCGCGGTGCTCCCAGGTGAGATGCCTGTCGGGCTCGTGACCGCGTTCGTCGGGGCGCCCGTCCTCATCGCGCTCGCCCGACGCAGAACGGCCTCGGGCCTGTGAGCACGACACGGGAACGGGAGACCGCACGTCCGATCACCGGGCGCCGACCGGCACGACGGACCCTCCTCGTCTGCGCCGCCGCACTCCTGGCGATCGTCGTCGCGGCGATCGCCGGTCTCGCGCTCGGCGACTACCCGCTGACCACCGACGAGGTGATCGGCGTCCTCACCGGACGCGTCGACGGCCTGGCCCGCACGGTCGTCCTGGACTGGCGACTGCCCCGCGTGCTCGCGGCGATCGGTTTCGGCGCAGCGCTCGGTGTCTCGGGAGCGATCTTCCAGACGCTCACCCGGAATCCGCTCGCGAGCCCCGATATCATCGGCCTCGCGAACGGCTCGTTCACCGGGATGCTCGTCGCGCTCCTCCTTCTCGGCGGCAGCTGGCCGGCGTTGATGGCCGGGTCGCTGATCGGCGGTCTGGCGGCCGCGGTCGCGATCTTCCTGCTGGCCCTCCGCCAGGGCTTGTCGGGCTTCCGCTTCATCGTCGTGGGCATCGGCGTCTCGGCCATGCTCGCGGCGTTCAACAGCTGGCTCCTGCTCCGGGCCGACCTCGACGTCGCGCTCTTCGCGGCGGCCTGGGGCGCGGGGACGCTCAACACCGCGACCGCGACCGTCGTCTGGCCGGCACTCGCGTGCCTCGTGGTGCTCTTCGCGGTCCTACCGTTCGCCGCCCGTCCGCTCCGCCAGCTGGAACTCGGTGACGACGTGGCCGCTGCGACCGGGGTGCGCCTCACCCGTGAACGCGCCATCCTCATCGGCCTCGCGGTCGCGCTGGTGAGCGCGGTGACCGCCGTCGCCGGCCCGATCGCGTTCATCGCCCTGGCCGCTCCGCAGATCGCCCGCCGGCTGACCCGCTCGCCGGGCATCCCGCTGGTCGCGACGGGGCTCGTCGGCGGCGTCCTGCTCCTCGCGTCCGACCTCGTGGCCCAGCACCTGATCCCGCTGACGGTGCCGGTCGGCGTCGTCACGGTGGTCGTCGGCGGCCTGTACCTCACCCAGTTGCTGCTCCGGGAACGCCGGCGCTGACGGTCGGTACCGGACCACTCAGCGGGCGTCGTCGAGCTCCAGCAGTTCGCCGACCGTGCAGTCGAGCACCCGGCAGATCGCCGTCAGCGTCGAGAACCGGATCGCCTTCGCGCGGTCGTTCTTCAGCACCGACAGGTTCACCACGCTCACCCCGACGAGCTCGCTGAGCCGGGCGAGGGTGAGACCACGGTCGGCGAGCAACCGGTCGAGGTTGCAGTGCACGCCGGTCGCGACGTCCTCCTCGGGCGCCGGCACCATCAGACGAGTCCCTCGGTGTCGGCGCGCAGGCGCTCACCGGCGCGGAAGGCGATCGCGAGGCCGCCGACCGCCATGGCGACGAAGAACGGGATCCAGGTGAGCGGGTAGGGGGTTCCGTCGACGGCGCCGTCGGTCGCGGCCGCGAGCGCGCCGTTGGACGCCATCGTGCCGAACCAGGTGTCCGCGATCCACCCGCAGAGGATGGCGATGGAGGCGATCGAGAGCAGCCGTGCGTTCCCGGGCGCGAAGGCATCGCCACGCAGCAGGCGGCGGAAGAAGCGGAACGCGCAGACGATGACCACGAGGTTCGCGATCGCCGGCAGGATCGCGGCGAGCAGCACGCACACGAAGGTCACCACCGGGAGGTCGGCCACGACGACCGAGCCCTGGTCGATCGTGAAGGCGCCGGCTCCTGCCGCACTCGGCAGGACTGCGTCGACGGCGTCGAAGAACACGGGCACCCGGGTCCCGTCGGTGCCGAAGACGTCGAGCAGCCGGAGGACGAGCGTGACGACGACAGCCCCTGCCGCGACGACGGCGGTACCGAGCACGGATACGAGGTCGTTGCGGTTGGAGCGCTGGGTCTTCGCAGCCTGCCAGGCCGCGTGGTCGAAGCCGGACGGCGTCGGGCGATCGGTGGACTCGGTCATGATCATCACATCCATATCGATTGTCGTTGGTATCGATAAACGATATGCCAAGACCGATCAGAACGCAAGAGGGGGCGGAGAGCACGTCCACCCGACCGGATCACCCGGGCGGCGACTCGTCGAGCGCCTCGAGCTCACGCAGCGCCGCCTCGGCGCGCTCGAGTCGATCAGCCGCCGGCTCCTCCCACCACTTCGGGCCGCGTTCACCGAGCCCGTGCTTGGCGAGGCCGACCCGACGGCGGGCAGCAGCGACAGCGTCGTCGTCACCCGCCCGCTTCGCGACGCCGACGCCCGAGCGCCCGCGGCCGAGATGGGACTGCAGGGACGCGACGAGCTCCGACGGCAGACTCGGATCCGTCCGGCGCCAGCGCCTGCCGTTCACGACGAACCAGTGCTCGTCCTCCACCGGCCCGTCGTCCGATCGCGGCGTCACGGGTGCCTCCTGGAGACGACGCAGGGCCCGGCCCACCGCGAATGCGGACGAGACCGGACCCTGGAGGTCATGACGACGCGATCAGCCGTTCTTGACGGCGTCGAGCACGCCCGCCCAGCCGAAGGCGGAGATGGCGTCGGCGAAGGTCGAGTCGCCGCGTCCCTCGCCGATCTGCTTGCCCGAGGCGTCGCGGACGACGACCGTGTGGTCCTTCTCAGCCTCGGTGCCGTTGCCCTCCTCGATGAAGTCGATGTGGATCTCGCTGTCGCCGAGGGTGCCGGTGACCGTGGTCGTGGCGTCCTTCTCGGTGGTCTTCGTCGTGAGGAACGGACCGCCGCCAAGTGCCGCGAGCGCCTCGTTGATCTGGTTCGTGAGCGATGAGGTGTTCATGTGTCTCTCCCTACGGTGGTGAAGCGTCCAGGGTAGTGAGCGGACCCGGGAACGGCGGGAGCATGGCGCTCGCGCACGAGATGTGCGATGGGGCGAGCGGAGACGTCGACTGGAGTCGGCGACCGGACACGACGACCGGAGTCGCCGCAGGAGCAGAAGATCCGCCTCGCGTCAACGGTCGGCACCATCCAGGTGCCGTCGGAGCCGCGAGTCGTAGGCTGCGAGCCACGCAGACCGGCACCCCGACACCGACGGGCCGGTCGACGAGACGAAGGAGACCCCCATGGCCGGAGACACCGACCCCTACACGACCCTCAACAAGCTGCTCGCGGACTTCCGCTTCGCGATGCTCACCACGGTGGACCTCGACGGCAAGCTCGTCGCCCACCCGCTCACCGTCCAGGAGCGCGAGTTCGACGGCGACCTGTGGTTCATCGTCGGCAAGGACGCCTCCGCCGTCCAGCAGCTCGACGTCAACCCGAACGCCGGCGTCACGCTGAGCTCGGACAGCTCATGGGTGTCGCTCGCCGGCACCGCCGAGCTCGTCGAGGACCACGCCAAGCTGGAACAGCTCTGGAACAGCGTCGTCGAGGCCTGGTTCCCGGACGGCCCCTCCGACCCGCGCGTCGGTCTGCTGAAGTTCTCGGCCGACAGCGCCGAGTACTGGGACAGCCCCGGCGGCAAGATCGCGACCGCCGTCGCGTTCGTGAAGTCGAAGGTCACCGGCGAGACCTACGACGGCGGCGACAACGCGAAGCTCGACCTGTAACGAACGGTCGCCTGGACACCTTCAGGCGCGTTCGTCCGCCAGGACACCGCCGAGGATGCGGGCCGCCTCATCGAAGCGACCCGCGTCCTCGCCGGAGTAGTTGACCCGGAGGTAGGACCCCGCGGGCTCCGCCGGGAACCACTCGGTGCCGTCGGAGACGATGAGCCCACGGCTCTCGCAGGTGCGGACCACGCGCGGCACATCGGTGCCTTCCGGGAGCCGCAGCCACAGGTTCAGTCCACCGAGCGGCAGCCGCTCGAGGTGCGCCGTCGGGGCGTGATCGCGCAGGCTCGCGACGAGCAGGTCCCGCCGGGCCCGGAGGAGCGGTCGCAGACCACGGAGGTGCGACCGCCACCCGGGCTGGGTGACCACGTCGAGGGCTGCGGCCTGCAGGACCCCGCTGATGTACATCGACTCGGCGGCCAGGTCGGCCAGGATCCGGTCGTGGGCGGGCCCCCGCGCGATGACGGCGGCGATCCGCAGCGCCGGCGAGACGCTCTTGGTCAGCGACCGCAGGTAGATGACGTGTCCGTCGTCGTCGAGCGCGGCGAGCGGCCGGGCATCGACGTCGATCGCGAGGTCGTGCGCCCAGTCGTCCTCGATGAGGAACGCGCCGTGCCGCCGGACGGTCTCGAGGATCGCGACCCCCGTCTCCGGCGACCAGCGGCCGCCGGTCGGATTCGCGAAGGTCGGCTGTGCGTAGAACGCCCGCGCACCGGTGTCCTGGAACGCGCGCTCCACGACGTCCGGGTCCGGTCCGTCCGGGCCGGTCGGCACGGGGACCAGCGTCACACCCGCCTGCTCGGCCGCGAGGATCGCACCCCAGTAGCTCGGCGACTCGATGAGCATCGGCTGCCCCGGGCCGACGAGTGCCCGGAAGATCGAGCTGAGTCCGCTCTGGCTGCCGGAGATCACGATGACGTCCCGCGCGGTCGGCGGCGTGACCCCGGGCGGTGCGGCTTCCGCGAGGTCGGCTGCGAACCACGCCTGGAGTTCCGGCGAGCCGGCCGCCGGTGATCGGGTCATCGCCACGTCGGTGCGGGCGGCACGCGCGAGCGCGGCGCGGACCAGCCGTTCAGGCAACAGTTCTCGGGCGGGGTATCCGGAGTGCATCGCGATCGCGGCGGGTGCGACCGACCGTTGCGCCGAGGAGAGCGCGCCAGAGCGCCACGGCAGCGCGCCGAGCGCAGCGGTCTGCCAGCCGTAGTCCGCCGACCGCGCCGGACGAGCCGCACGCACGAAGGTGCCGACGCCCGGCCGACTCTCGATGAGCCCTCGGCCGGCGAGCTGGCGCATCGCGTTCTGGACGGTGACGGGGCTCGCTGCGAACTCGGCGGTCAACGCCCGATTGGAGGGCACGCGTGCACCCGGAGGTGCCGCTGCGATCCAAGCGGTCATGGCGGCGACGATCCGCCCGGTGCTATCGTTGTCCATGAGTTCACAGAGTAGCGTTATCGTGACGCCGGCGCGAGTGTTATCCCGCAGCGGGCTCGGCTGGGGCTTCCTCGGCGTCCTGGCGTTCTCCTTCACGGTCCCCGTCACGAAGGTCGCACTCGTCGGACTCTCGCCACTCTTCATCGGTTCCGGGCGCGCGGTCATCGCAGCCCTGCTCGCCGCGATCACCCTCGCCACTCTGCGAGCCCGACGACCGACGGGCGTGCAGTGGGCTCGCGTCGCGATCGTCGCCGGCGGTGTCGTCGTCGGATTCCCGCTCCTGACCTCCTTCGCGCTGACCACCGCTCCCGCCGGTCACAGCGCCGTGGTGATCGGCCTCCTCCCGGCGGCGACGGCGGTCGCCGCCGTCCTCCGGGGCGGCGAGCGCCCGACGCGTCGCTTCTGGATCTTCGCGGGGTCTGGCGCGGTCGCGGCGATGCTGTTCGCCTCGGTGCAGCACGGCGGCCTCGCGCCGCTGGCCTGGTCGGACCTCCTCCTCCTCGGCGCCGTCGTCGCGGCCGCCGTCGGCTACGCGGAGGGCGGAGTGCTCGCCCGGGAGCTGGGCTCCTGGCAGACGATCTCCTGGGCGCTCGTCGTGGCAGCACCGCTCATGGTCGCCCTCACAGCGCTGTCGGTCGTCCAGCAGCCGCCGACCGCAGCCATCGGCAGCTGGCTGGCGTTCGGCTACCTCGGCGTCGTGAGCATGTTCCTCGGCTTCTTCGCCTGGTATCGCGGACTCGCGATCGGCCCGATCGCCCGGGTCAGCCAGATCCAACTCGTCCAGCCGGTGCTGAGCATCGTCTGGGCGGCCCTCATCCTCCGCGAGCGACTCGACTGGGCCACCGTGCTCGGCGGGCTCGCGGTCATCCTGTGCGCCGGCCTCGCCGTCCGCACCCGTCTCGACCGGAAGTGACCCCACCATGCGCCACACCCCCACGTACCTGATGACCGACGTCGACGAGGTCAAGCGCCTCATCCGCAACCACCCGTGGGCGACGTTCGTCTCGCCCGCGAGCACCGGTCTCGTCGCCTCCCACTACCCGGCGATCCTCGAGGAGGACCGGGACGAGCTGTCGATCGTCAGCCACTTCGGCCGACCGGACGAGCACTCGCACGAGCTCGGCGAGCACGAGATCCTCGTCATCATCCAGGGACCGCACGACTACGTCTCGCCGAGCTGGTACCCGGAGGGCCAGCTGATCCCGACGTGGAACCACGTCACCGCGCACCTGTACGGCACGCCGGAGGTCCTCAGCGAGGACGAGAACTACGAGATGCTCTCGCGACTCACCGACCACTTCGAGGATCACCGACCGGACGGCCGCCACCTGTCCCAGGACGAGGCCGGCACCCGGCGCGCAGCGAAGGGGACGGTCGGCCTCCGGATGCGCGTGACCCGCTTCGACGCCCGCGCGAAGCTCAGTCAGAACAAGACGCCCGAGGTGGTCGACGACATCACCGCGCACCTTGCGGAGCGGAATCCGGCACTGGCCGAGGAGATGCGCCGTCAGCAGGATCGGCGGCCGGCGGGGCACTGACCCGACGGGCCCCGACCCGACGGGCACCGACGCGACCGCGGGCGTCGCTCACGAGCACGAGGGCGACGCCCGCCGCGCTGAGCAGGAACCCGCCGGCGGTCAGGAGCGTGAACGGCTCCCGGAACAGGAGCGCACCCGCGACGGCGGTCGTCGGCGCGACGAGGAACAGGAGCGCGTTGAGGACCGTGACCCCGATGCGACGCAGCAGCCACCAGTAGAGCCCGTAGGCCGACAGCGTCGGGACGAGCGCAAGGAAGAGCGTCGTGAGCCAGAAGGTCGCGTCGCCCGGCGGCACCGCCTCACCGGTCGCGAGAGCGAGCACGGCGAGGAGCACCATGGTCGCCGTCGCGTGGACGGTCAGCGTGAGGAGGACCGGGGATCGGTGCGGCGAGCGCCGTTCCAGGATCGTCGCGGTGATGAGGCTGACCATGGCCAGTACAGGCAGGGCGTAGGCGATCGGCGGTGCGTCCGAGGCGCCGAACTGGGACTGCACGATGAGGAACACCCCGACCGCGCCGATCCCGAGTCCCAGCCACTGGGCACCCGGAACCCGCACGTGCAGCAGCGGTCCGGCGAGCGCCGCGATGACGAGCGGCTGGACGGCGTCGATGAGCGCGGTCGTCCCGGTCGAGATGCCCACCGCGACCGAGGCGTAGACGAACACGACGTAGCCGAACTGCGCGAAGAGGCCGATGACGAGCTGCGACCGCACCTGTGCCCGGGTGGCGTTCCGCCATTGCCCGCTGAGCAGTAGCACGATCGCGAGCCCCACGGCGAGCGGAACGAACCGCCAGAGGAGCACGGTGAGCACCGGCACGGTCTCGGTCCCGATCTTCGCGACGATGAACCCGGAGCTCCACGCGAGGACGAACCCGATCGCTGCGAGGGGGACGATGACGGCACGGATCATCCGGGCCACAGGTATACCGATCTGTTTACTCATCCCCGCAGTATACAGACTGGTATAGTTTTCGCATGACGGTCGACACTCCAGAGCTCGCACCCCTCACGCCGGGCGCCCGACGCGTGCTCGACGCCGCCTCCGTGCTCTTCTACGAGAACGGCATCCACGCGGTCGGCGTCGACACCATCGCGGAGGCGGCCGGGGTCACGAAGAAGACGCTCTACGACCGCTTCGGCAGCAAGGAGGCCCTCGTGCTCTCCTACCTGCAGCATCGCGACGCCCGCTGGCGCGTCTGGGTCGACGAGTTCCTCGCCCGGCACCCGGAGCCCGGGATCGACCGGGTCCTCGCGATCTTCGACGCGGCGATCGGCTGGTCGGACGACAACAGCCCCAAGGGCTGCAGCGCCGTCAACGCACGCGCGGAGATCCCCGACCACGCGACGAGCGGCCTCGTCCTCCCCGAGGTCACCCGACAGAAGCAGTGGCTGCTCGACCGCTTCGCCGAGCTCATCACCGAAGCCGGCCTGTCGGACCCCGGAGCGCGCGCCCGCGAACTCATGCTGCTCTACGAGGGCGCCATCGTGACGGTCGGGATGCGCACCTTCCGCGAACCGTTCGAGACCGCCCGCGCGATCGCCCGTCGACTCCTGTCCGCCTGACCAGAGGAGGCGCCGGCCTGTCGCCGACCGTCCGACATCGCGTAGGGTCTCGGGATGGACTTCACCGACGACGCCACCGCCGCCGACCGCATCGCCATCATCACCGGGGTCGGGCGCCGCCGCTCGATCGGTGCAGGGCTCGCCACCGGTCTCGCCGCGGACGGCTGGAACCTCGTCCTCAACGCCTGGCGACCTTACGACGACCGCGTCGGCTACGAGCGGACCCCCGACGACCCCGAGGCGATCGCCGACGAGTGCCGCGCGCTCGGCGTCACCGTCGAGCTCGTGCTCGGCGACCTCGCCGACCCGGCGTTCCCGGCCGAGCTCGTCGAGCGCGCGGCGCAGCTGGGTCCCGTGTCGGGGCTCGTCATGTCGCACTGCGAGTCGGTCGACAGCTCGATCCTCACGACCGACCTCGACAGCTGGGACCGCCACTTCGCCGTGAACGCGCGGGCGACGTGGCTCCTCATCAAGGCCTTCGCCGAACAGCTCCCCGTGCAGGAGGCACCGCCCCGGGTGGCCGGTCGCATCATCGCCCTCACGAGCGATCACACCGTGAACAACCTCCCCTACGGGGCGAGCAAGGGTGCGCTCGACCGCATCGTGACCGCTGCGGCGGTGGAGCTGGGCGACCGCGGGGTGCGGGCGAACGTCATCAACCCGGGCCCGATCGACACGGGCTGGATGACCGACGACATCCTCCGCTGGGGTACCGAGGCGACGCCCGCCGGCAGGCTCGGAACGCCGTCCGACACCGCCGACCTCGTCCGCTTCCTGTTCTCAGCCCCGGGCTCCTGGATCAACGGCCAGGTGCTCTCGAGCAACGGCGGCTTCAACGTCGGTTAGGAACGTGTGTCCCGGCCCACCAGGGCACGGATGTCGGCGATGTCGGTCGGCATGATCCGGCAGCAGCCGCCGATGATCGTCGCCCCGGCCTCCAGCCAGGCCTCCACCTCGCCGACCCCGGCGGCTCCGCGCCAACAGCGGGCGCCGGCGTCCCAGCGCTCGCCCGAGTTCGGGTAGACCACCACCGCCTTGTCCGTCACGGACCGCGCAGCGGCGATGGCCGGGAGGACCTCGTCCGGGTGCGAGCAGTTGACACCGACGGCCTGGAACTCGTCGATCCGCTCGACGAGACGGAAGCCCTCCGCCATCGGCTCGCCCGAGCGGAGACGACCGCCCTCCACCGTGAACGACAACCATGCCGGCACGCCCGAACCCCGCACCAGATCGGCGAGCGCCGTCGCCTCATCGAGCGTCGGGATGGTCTCGAGGGCGAGGAGGTCGGGGGCCGCGTCGACCAGCACTGCCAGACGCCGCTCGTGCCACTGCCGCAGCTCGGTCCGACTGAGACCAGAGGCGCCCCGGTACTCCGAGCCGTCGCCGAGCGTCGCGCCGTACGGACCGACCGACGCGGCGACGAGGAGCGGACCGTCGGGGTCTGATTCCGACCGCGTGTCGCGCGCCGTCCGCGCCAGTTCGACGCTCGATCGCAGGAGCCGTTCCGTGTCGGCGGGCGTGATGCCGATCCGCTCGAACGCCTCGAAGCCGACCTGGTACGACGAGGTGATCGCGATCTGCGCACCGGCGGCGAAGAACTCCCGATGAGCGGCCAGAATTGCCGATGGATTCTCGAGGAGCAGCCCGGCGCTCCACAGCGCGTCGGAGAGGTCGTGCCCTCGTGCCTCGAGCAGCGTTCCGAGTCCGCCGTCGAGGGGCCAGACACCGCGCCGAAGATCCATGCCGTCCATTGTGCCCGCACCACCGCGGGGAGGGGCGCCGCTGGACACCTGGTATTGTCTATACCCGTCCAGAGCCGAGAGGACGCGTTCTCCCCGAGAACGACCCGCCACCCGACGTGCAGCTCCCCCGAGCTCCGTGCCAGTGCAGCATGGCGATCCTCCGGCATTTCTCGGGCACTGAGCGATTACGCGAGTGCCGAATGATTCAACACGACTGTCAGGAAACGAGTACTGCTTGTGAACTCCAGCGACAACGCGGCATCATCGTCCCCCGCATCCCCCTCCCCCAAAACCGGCCGGAAGCCGGCCCGCAAGACCAGGCGTCTCCGCGTCGACGACGTCCTCGTCGTGAAGCGGTCGCGCATCCGCACCGCCATCTCAGGCACCGTCGTCGGCAACTTCATGGAGTGGTTCGACTTCGGCATCTACGGCTACCTCGCGGTCACGATGACCGTCGTCTTCACCGAGGGACTCCCTCCTGAGGCCGGCATCCTCGTCACCCTGTTCGGTTTCGCCGTGTCGTTCCTCGTGCGTCCGCTCGGCGGGCTCGTGCTCGGACCGCTCGGCGACAAGATCGGCCGAAAGAAGATCCTCTTCCTCACGATGTCGATGATGGCCGCGGCGACGGCCCTCATCGGCGTGCTGCCGACCGCCGCCCAGATCGGGCTGTGGGCCATCGCCCCGCTGTACCTCCTCAAGATGATCCAGGGCTTCTCGACCGGCGGTGAGTACGCCGGCGCGTCCACCTACGTCGCCGAGTTCTCACCCGACCGTCGCCGCGGGTTCTGGGCCTCCTGGCTCGACGTCGGGTCCTACGTCGGCTTCGCGGCCGGCGCCGGGACCGTCGCCCTCACCACGCTGATCGCGGAGGGCCTCGCGGGCCCCGACGCGATGACCGAGTTCGGTTGGCGCATCCCGTTCCTCATCGCCCTGCCGCTCGGTGCGGTGGCGGTGTGGTTCCGCCTCAAGATCCCGGAGACCCCGGCCTATGAGGTCGCCGAGACCGCCGGCGGGATCGAGTCCGAGCACGAAGACCCCATGGCCCGCCAGGGTGTCTTCGGGATCTTCCGTCACTTCTGGCGCCAGATCCTCATCGCGATGGCGATCGTCGCCGCGACGAACACCGCCGGCTACGCGCTCACGAGCTACATGCCGACCTACCTCGAGAAGGACGTCGGCGTCTCCAACCTGACGGCGGCGGTCGCGACCATCCCGGTCCTGCTCATCATGTCCGCCTGCCTGCCGCTCGTCGGCCGGATGTCCGACAAGCTCGGCCGCAAGCCCGTCTACCTCATGGCCGTCGGTGCGACCCTCGCCCTCATGGTGCCGGCGTTCGCGGTCATGCAGATCGGTGAGATCTGGGCCATCTTCATCGCCCTCTTCATGGTGGCCGCCCCGGTCGCGCTGTGGGCGGGACCGTCCGCGGCCTCGCTGCCGGCGTTCTTCCCGACGGCGTCCCGCTTCGGCGCGATGGCGATCGCCTACAACCTGTCGGTCTCGCTCTTCGGCGGCACGACGCCGCTGTTCAGCGAGTTCCTCATCCAGCTCACCGGCAACACCTTCATGCCCGCGTTCTACATCATGTTCTTCGCGGCGGTGGCGGGCGTCGGCGTGCTCACGATGCGGGAGACGGCTCGTCGTCCGCTCATCGGCTCGGTGCCGACGGTCGAGACGAAGGCCGAGGCGGTGGAACTCGTCAAGGGGCAGGACGACAACCCGCTCATCGACACCCACACGATGCCGCTCGACATCCTGCCGGCCGCGTCGACCACCGGTGCCGCGGCGGACGGCCAGGACGGACGCGTCACGACGCCCGCCGGCTAGCGGACTCGTCGACGCGTTCGTCGAGGACGACGCGTTCAGTGATCACGATCGGGGCGGGTGCGCGGTGCGCATCCGCCCCGTCGCGTCCGACCCGTTCGAGGAGCGCGGCCTGCCAGCCGCCGCTCGCGACCGGCTTCGCCGGGACAGACGGCACGGTCGGCTCCACCTGCACCTCCGACGTCGTCGACTGCTCGAGCTGCGCGACCGGCCCACGCTCCTCGACGAGTGCCTCCTGGATGATCCGTCGGGGATCGAACTGTCGAGGGTCGAGGCGTTTCCACTCGGTCGGGTCGAACTCGGGGCCCAGTTCCTCGGCGGCTCGCGCCTTGGTCGTCGCGACGAGGTCGCGGACGGTGCGGACGAGCACCCCGAGTCGCTCGGCGTACACCGGCAACTGTTTCGGGCCGATGAGCACGGCCGCGAGGATGCCGATGACGATCAGCTTGTCCATGGTGAGTCCGAACACGATGCGCTCCGATGATCAGGTGGCAGGGGCGTCGGCGCGGGTGTCGGCGCGGGTGTCTGCGCGCGTGTCTGCGTCGGCCGACACCTCGTCCTTCAGGATGCGCGCCGACTGCCCGACGCTGCGGGCGAGGCTGGGGAGTTTCGCCGCGCCGAAGAACAACAGGATGACGGCGAGGACGATGAGGGCGTGCCAGCCGGTGAGGTTCTGGAGGAATCCCATGACGGGTCCTTTCGGGTCGATGCGGGTCGGGACAGGAGTGCGTGGAGGTGGCGCGGTCAGGGCCCGCTCGGCGGCGTTCCACCGCCGCCGGCCCCACCACCACCGGACGGAGCGACGCCGGCGGTCGGCGTCGTCGTGGTGTCCACCCGGACGGTGAGCGCCACCTGGTACCCGGAGGTCGCATCGCCCGTCACCGTCGCGAGCTGCAGGGCACCGCCGTCGTCGCCGAAGACGTTGTCGTCGTCGAGACTCACCTGGGCGAGGTTCGCGCTCGAACCGTCGTAGCCCGACAGCGCGTAGACGGTGTCGCACGCCGCCTGCGGGAGGGCGACCTGGGAGGTCGCGATCGCGTTCGCGGAGTCGGAGATGTCGTTCACCGTGGGGTACACCTCGAAGTGGATGTGCGGCCACCGGCCCGAGTAGCAGGCCGGGAAGATCGAGGTGTACGAGACGGTCCCCGAGCTGTCGGCGACCTGGACGCCGCGGAGGTAGGTCTCGTCCTCGATCCCGTCGGAGTACATCGAGTAGCCGCCCGATGCGTCGCAGTGCCAGACGTAGACGGCGACGTCGGCGAACGGGGTGTCACCGTTCGCCATGTCGAGGATGGTGAGCGAGAGGGCCATGGGGACCCCGCTCGCGGTGGTGCCGGACCCGATGCTCGACCGGATGTCGCTGCGGACGATGCCGGACTCCTCGAGCACGTCGGCTCCGTTCGAGCCATCGCCCGGGTAGGGGCCCGCGGTCTCGTCGGGGATCTCGCCCGATGGGAGGTCGCCGGTCGCGGTCGCGGTGCTCGTGCCGGAACTCGCGGCGCCCGTGCTCATGCTGCTGCTGCCGGACGCCCCGGTGGAGCAGGCGGCGAGCGCGACGGCCCCGACCCCGGCGCCCACGAGGCTCAGCACCGTGCGTCGGCTGACGAGGGTCCCGAGGTCGAACGCGACGCCCTGGTCGACGACCTCCTCGTCTGCCCGGTCGAGCAGGCGCCCCTCGTAGGCCGGGCCGTCCGGGGTGGTCTCGGGTGTCGGGATCCTGCTCATGGTGCGCCTCGCCTTCGTCTGCGATCGGTGGTCTCGATCGGTCGTGAGACGAGCATCGGCGTGCCGGCTATGGGCTTCCTCTGAGCCGTCCATACGTCGTCGATGGTTCTGCTGGGTGATTGCCGAGTCCGCTGATCAGCGCGGGGTGGCCTTGAGCCCGTTGGGCGGTCCGTCGCGGTCGGAGGTGGTGCGCGGCACGTCATACCGGACGAGCGCATCGGCGCGTTCCAGGCTCGGCTGCACGCTCATCAACACCCGCTTGAGCGGATCGATGTCCCAGGCGATGACGAAGTACGCGTCGGCGCCGCCCCGATCCCGGCGCCGTTCGATGACCGCCTTCGGGATCACCGGGTCGTTCCGCATCACGAGCCACGTGTCGTGGTCGAGGCGGATCGGACGCGGGCGGGTCATATGTCGAACATACGTTCGAATGTCGCGTGGGGCAAGTCGACGATCGAGCTGCTTAACTTTGCTTAACCGCTTGACCACCTTCTCGGCATCCCGCTACGGTAACTGCGTAACCGATTAACCACTCACTGCAGAGGACGTCATGAACCAACGAGGGTTCCACCAGCCGAACGGCGCATGGGTCGGAGACGTCATCCCCTGGCAGGAGGACGGTGTCTTCCACCTCCTCTACCTGCACGAGTCGCGTCGCGTGCCCAAGATCGGCATGCCGTGGCATCGCGTGACCACCCGGAACCTCGTCGACTTCGACGACCTCGGCGAGGCACTGGCGTCGGGCGGACCGTCCGCGCCGGACTTCAACGTCTACACGGGCAGCGTCGTCCTGGGCCCCGACCGGGTCCACCACGTCTTCTACACGGGACAGCACCCGGAGCGCCGCGGTGCCGACGGTCTGGCGCTGCAACTCGTCATGCACGCCGTCAGCACCGACGGCATGCGCACCTGGGAACGCCGGGAGGCCGACACCTTCGGCGCCACCGCAGGATATGAGACCGCCGACTGGCGGGACCCCTTCGTCTTCTGGGACGAGGACGCGGCCGTCTGGCGGATGCTCATCACCGCCCGGCACGCACACGGCCCGGAACGGCGTCGCGGCGTCATCGCCCAGTGCACCTCCACGGATCTCTCGACCTGGGAACCCGTCGAGCCGTTCTGGGACCCGCGCCGCTACATCGCCCACGAGTGCCCCGAGGTCTTCCAGTGGGGCGACTGGTGGTACCTCGTGTACTCCGAGTTCAGTGAGTCGTTCACGACGCGCTACCGGATGTCGCGCACCCTGCACGGACCCTGGATCGTCCCCGAGCACGACACGCTCGACGGACGCGCCTACTACGCGGCGAAGTCCGCCGCCCGCGACGGACGCCGGTTCTTCTTCGGCTGGATCGCCTCGCGTGAGGGAGCCCACGACGCCGGCGCCTGGCAGTGGGCCGGCACCATGTCGGTCCTCGAAGCGGAGCAGCGTGCCGACGGCACCCTCGCCTTCCATCCGCCCACCGAACTCAGCGACACCTTCGCGCCCGCCGACGAGCCGACGGACACCGTCGTCGCCCCGGGCACGGTCCTGAGCGCCCCCGACGGGTACGCCGACGCCCTGTCGGCCGTGGACGCACCGAGTTCCTTCCGACTGGTCGCCCGGTTCGACATCGCCCCCGGCACGACCGAGTGCGGCGTCCTCCTCCGGGCGAGCGACGACGGCGACGAGGGCTACGTCCTGCGCCTGGAGCCGAAGCGCGACCGCCTCGTGTTCGACCGCTGGCCCCGCTCCAGCACCGGCACGGAGCAGTGGCAGATCTCGGGCGACGTCCCGTTCGTCGTCGAACTCGAACGCCCCTGCCACCTCGCCCCCGGCTTGCACGAGCTCGAGGTGATCGTCGACGGCGACCTCTGCGTCGCGACCGTCGACGACGCGGTCGTCCTCAGCACGCGCCTCTACGACCGACCGAGCGGTCGCGTCGGCATCTTCGTCGGTGAAGGGACCGTCACCGTCGAGGCGTGCACGCTCCTGGAACGCGACGGCGGCGACTCCGACGACGACCCCACCTCACACCGACTCCTCACCAGCACCACGTCCTGATCCCGACACCACGCTCCGCCCTGCTGCACCACCACCCGCACACCCGCACCCACCTGTGATCGATCAACGGAGATTCCGACCATGCCAACCACCGCACGCCCCCGCACCATGCGCCCCACCCGCAGCACCGCCTTCGTGGCGCTCGTCGCCGCTGCAGCGCTCGCCCTCTCCGGCTGCGCCGGCGGATCGAGTGCCACGGACCCGACCGACGTCGACCCGAAGGGCGACATCGTCCCCCGCGAGATCTCGTGGCTGCTCTCCCGCCCGGCCGACGGCGGGGTGATCACCGCCATGGAGCAGATAGCCGACGAGTACGCGAAGGACCACCCCGGCTTCTCGCTCAACCTCATCACGACGCCCGACCGCCCGTCCTACATCCAGAAGTACGAGACCCTCGCGGCCGCGAACAAGCTCCCCGAGCTCTTCGACACCGACGCGACCCCGTTCGCGCAGAAGCTCGCGAAGCAGGGCCGGATGGTCGACGTCGACCTGCTCCTCGAGGACCTCGGTCTCGCCGACTCCTACCGCGAGGCGGCGCTCAACTACCAGCGGTTCGACGACGGTTCGCTGTACATGGTGCCGTTCGAGTTCCAGCTGGAGTTCTTCTGGTACAACCGCTCGCTCCTCGAGGACGCCGGTGTCACCGTCCCGGCCACGCTCGACGACTTCCCCGCCATGTGCAAGGCGCTCCGCGCCAAGGGCGTCACCCCGATCGCACTCGACGGTCAGGACCAGTGGCCGCTCGAGCGCTACATGGCCTACTACCCGTTCCGGATGGCGGGTCCCGAGTACATCCAGGACCTGAAGGCCGGGAAGGCCTCCTTCTCAGACCCGGCAGGGAAGGCCGCGGCCGAGTGGCTGTACGACCTCGGGCAGGCCGGCTGCTTCCAGGAGGGCTTCTCCTCGACCGGTTACGCGGACGCGCAGGCGCTCTTCACCTCGGGGAAGGCCGCGGTCTACAACATCGGCACCTGGGAACTCTCGAACCTCGCGACGGATGCGCTCGACCCCGGCGTCCGTGACGCGGTCGGCACCTTCACGCTGCCGACCATCGACGGTGCCGTCACCGCCGACAACGAGTACGTCACCCCCTCCGGCATCGGCATGGCCGTGAACGCGAAGACGTACGACCCGCTCGTCCGCGACTTCCTCGCATTCGCCCTCGAGCGCTACCCGGAGCTCTACGCGGCGACTGGCGCGCTGTCGCCGACGACCTCCGCGCAGACCACCGTCCCCGCGAACGCGACCGAGCTGTACGCCAGCTCCGTGGCGCAGGCCGACGGCGTCGGACCGGCGATCGCGATGCCCTGGGACACCCAGCTCGACCCGGCCACGAACACCCGACTCCAGCAGGAGCTGACCCTGCTCGTGCAGGGCGACATCACGCCGGACGAGTTCATCACGACGATGGATGCGGCCCTCACGGAGAACGTCGATGACTGAGCTCACCCAGAGCGCGGTGGGCGCGGCATCCGCCCGCCCACCGCGGCGGCGGAAGCCGATGTCCACCTCGATGCTGCCCCGCCGGTCGACCCTGTCGGTGCTCGTGTTCCTCGTGCCGCCGCTCGTCCTCTACGGTGTCGCGGTGCTCCTGCCGATCGTGCAGTCGCTGTTCCTCAGCCTCTTCTCGTGGGACGGCATCACGGACATGGCGTTCGTCGGACTCGACAACTACGTGAAGATGCTCACCCGGGACGACGTGTTCTGGACCTCCTTCGGCAACGCCCTCGGCTACCTCGCGATCTGTCTGGTGCTCCAGCTCGGCGGCGCGCTCCTCGTCGCCGGGCTGCTCACGGCCCTCCCCCGGGCCCGCGAGCTCGTCAAGACGCTCTACCTCCTGCCGGCCGTCATCTCCACGGTCGCGATCGCCATCCTGTTCCAGCGGCTGTACGCGCTCGAACCGGTCGGGCTGATCAACCAGCTGCTCGCGTGGGTCGGCCTCGGCGACCTCCAGACGGCCTGGCTGTCGAACGTGCAGACCGTCCTCGCGGCCGTGTCGATCCCGGAGGGCTGGCGGTTCACCGGCCTGTACATGCTCATCATCTACGCCGCCCTCATGGCCGTACCCCGCGACCTCGAGGAGGCCGCCAGGCTGGACGGCGCCTCCTGGTGGCAGATCTTCTGGCGGATCCGCTTCCCGTACATCCGGCCGGTGTGGATCACGACGACGGTCATGGCGACGACCTTTGCGCTCCGCGGCTTCGACATCCCGTACCTGCTGACGAACGGCGGGCCCGGTCAGTCGTCCGAGCTGCTGACCACGTACATGTACAAGACGGCGTTCGTCCACACGGACTACGGCTACGCCAGCGCGATCTCCATGTTCATCGTCGTCGAGTGTCTCGTCGCCGTCGGCCTCATCTTCCTGCTGCTCCGACGGAAGGACAAGTCATGACCGCCACCCTCCCCGCCCGGCCGACCGAACACGTCGCGCCCCCGGTAGCGCCGACACCGAAGCGGAAACCCCGGCACACCCCGCGCGTGCGGGTGCAGCGGACGATCCTCACCGTGACCGTCGTCGCGATCGTGATCGTCCAGGTCTACCCGCTCGTCTGGTTGCTGCTCACGAGCTTCCGGACGGCGGCGGACTTCGCCGGTGGCAACCCCTTCGCGTTACCGTCCGAGTGGACGCTCGAGAACTACGCGCGGGCGTTCTCGACCGGCAACCTCGGGCTGAACATCGTCAACAGCCTGATCGTCACCCTCGGGTCGAGTGTCCTGATCGTCATCGCCGGCATGATGGCGGCGTACGCGCTCCAGGTCCTCGGGTTCCGGTTCAGCGGGCTCGTCCGCGGCCTGTTCCTCCTCGGCATCATCGTGCCCGTGCAGATCGCCCTCGTCCCGCTGTTCATCGACTACTCGCAGGTCGGCTTGCTCGACACCCACCTGTCGATGATCATCCCGCTGGCGGCGTTCGCCCTGCCGATGGCGGTGTACCTGTTCTCCTCGTTCTACGAGTACATCCCGAGGGAGATGTACGAGGCCGCGTCGCTCGACGGGGCGGGTCCGTACCGGATCTTCGGCCAGATCACCTTCCCGCTCTCGGTCAACACGATCATCACCGTCGTGCTCGTCAACAGCATCTTCATCTGGAACGACTTCATCTTCGCGAACACCTTCGTGCTCTCGGACGGATTGAAGACCATCCCGCTCGGCCTGCAGAACTACATCGGGGCGATGGGGAACACTGATTGGACGGCGACGTTCGCCGCCGTCTGCGTCACGGTCACACCGCTGCTGCTGGTGTTCCTCGTGTTGAACAAAGCGATGATCAGCGGCCTCGAGAGCGGAGCGACCAAGGGATGAGCAGCACCGACCAGCCGAAGCCCGGCGCGGACCACCCGAAGAACACCTCGGGCATCACGATGCGCGACGTCGCGAAGGCCGCCGGCGTCTCCGTGGCGACCGTCTCGCACGTCGTCAACGACAAGCCGGGGTCGCGGATCGGCGAGGACGCGAAACGTCGGGTGCACGAGGCGGTGGCGGAGCTCGGCTACCGGCCGAACGCCCTCGCAAAGACGCTGTCCCAGGGGCACTCACGGTTCATCGGCCTCGTCGCCGACGCGATCGCGACGACCCCGTTCGCCGGCCAGATCATCCACGGCGCCCAGGACGAGGCGTGGCGTCACGGCTACGTCCTGCTCGTCGCCAACACCGACGGCAACACGGCCGCCGAGGTGGAGGCCATCGCGATGATGCTCGAGCACCAGGTCCGCGGGATCCTCTACTCGACCTGGTTCCACCACGAGATCACCGTGCCGGATGCGCTCCTCCAGACCGACACCGTGCTCGTCGACTGCTACGCCGCCGGCAGCGGGCTCCCGGCCGTCGTCCCCGATGAGGAGCAGGGCGGGCGGACCGCGACCGAGGCGCTGCTCGCGGCCGGTCACCGACGGATCGCCTTCGTCAACACGACGACCCCCTCACCGGCACAGACCGACCGGCTCGCCGGGTACCGCTCGGCGTTGCAGGCGGCGGGGGTGGCCTTCGACGACGCCCTCGTGTTCCCGGCCTCACCGGAGCAGGAGGGCGGATACGCGGCGACCGCCGAGGTCGTCGACTCGGGCGCCACCGCGGTGTTCTGCCACAACGACCGTGTCGCGATGGGACTCTACGACGGACTGCGGGAGCACGGACTGCGGATCCCCGACGACATGGCCGTCATGGGGTTCGACAACCAGGACGTCATCGCCGCCCACCTCCGGCCACCGCTGTCGACGGTCGCCCTCCCCCACTACGAGCTCGGGGCTGCCGGTGTCCGTCGGCTGCTCGGTCTCGACGCCGCGCTGCCCGCCGGGCCGCAGCTCATCGCCTGCCCGGCCGTCCCGCGGCACTCCGTCTGAGGGCGCGACCGTGCACGACGAACAGCACGCCCTTCCACGGCCCCGCTTCCACCTGACGCCCGAGCGGAACTGGATGAACGACCCGAACGGCTTGGTCTTCCACCGCGGGCGGTGGCACGCGTTCTTCCAGTACAACCCGGAGGGTGGCGACTGGGGCAACATGAGCTGGGGTCACGCCTCGAGCGTCGACCTGCAGCACTGGGAGGAGCATCCGGTCGCCCTGCGGTACACCACCGAGGAGCAGGTGTACTCGGGATCGGTGGTCGCCGCGGGTCCCGGCGGACGCCTCACGGCGTACTACACGAGCGTGTCCACCGACGGTCGGCAGGCGCAGTCCCGGGCGACCAGTGACGACGACGGGCTCACCTGGCAGCGCGACCCGGAGAACCCGATCCTCGACCGCGGCTCGCACGCGTTCCGCGACCCGAAGATCATCCGGTACGAGGACGCCGCGGGCTTCCGTTGGATCATGCTGACGGTGGAAGCCGTGGAGCGTCAGGTCCTCGTGTACTCCTCCACCGACCTCCGAACCTGGGAGCACGTCAGCACCGTCGGTCCGTTCGGTCCCACCGGCGTCGTGTGGGAGTGCCCCGACCTCATCCAGCTCGCGGTCGACGGCCGCCCGGACGAGCTCCGGTGGGTCCTGCTCCTCAGCACCAACCCGATCGGCGACGCGCAGGACCCGGACGGGTCGTCGATGAGCTATCTCGTCGGCGACTTCGACGGCTCGGTGTTCACGCCTGAGCGGGCCGAGCTGCAGCGGCTCGACCACGGTCGGGACTTCTACGCCGCGGTCGGGTTCGACCGCGCTCCGGACGGTGAAGCGGTGATCCTCGGCTGGATGGGCAACTGGCGCTACGCAGCCGACCTCCCCGCCTCGCCGTGGCGGGGCGCGATGTCGCTCCCCAGACGCCTCTCCCTCACCACGGTCGACGGCCAGCCGCGACTCGTGCAGGAGCCGCCGGCCTTCGTCCGGGAACGACTGGCCGCGATCGACCCGACGACCGTCGCTCTGTCCTCGGACGCCGTCGACCTGGCGCTCGACGGCGACGGCGTGGTCGAGTTGCGCTGGGATCCGTCGATCACCGGTGAGCTGCGGCTCCGACTGACGGCCGACACCGACGGAGCGGTCCTCATCGTCCACGACCCGGCGGCGGCCTCACTCTCCGTCGCCCGGTCGGGCGGTGCCATGGAGACGGTGCACCCCGACTTCGCCTCCACGAGCATCGTCCCGCTCGCCGGCGACCGTCCGGCGCGGCTCGTCCTCAGCCTCGACGGCCCGCTGCTCGAGCTGTTCGTCAACGGCGGTCTCGCCACCGTCTCCGACCTCGTCCTCCTCGGGAGCGGACGACCGACGCTGACCCTCGCGAGCGAACGCGCCAGTCCTGTCTCGGTCGCCGTCGCCGTCCTCGACCGGGCGCCCGCCACCGACCAGGTGCACGCGCTCGCCTGAGCATTCCTCCACCGCACGATCCAGCACCATCCCCGCCACGGGTGCCTTCGGCGCGCCCGCGGCACCGACGAAAGGAACAGCAATGACGCACGACCTCTCCCGCCGGACCGTCCTCCAGGGCGCCGGCCTCGGGGCGCTCGCCCTGTTCGCGAGTGCCGGTACACCCCTCGCCGCACAGGCGCAGACCACCGCACAGGCGCAGGCCTCCCTCAGATCGGTGTTCCACATGACGCCGCCGTCGGGGTGGCTCTGCGACCCGCAACGACCGGTGTTCACGAACGGCGCGTACCAGCTGTACTACCTGCACTCCGGCCAGAACAACGGTCCGGGCGGTTGGGATCATGCGACGACGACCGACGGCGTCGCCTTCACCCACCACGGGACGGTCATGCCGCTGCAGCCGGACTTCCCGGTGTGGTCGGGTTCCGCCGTCGTCGACACGGCGAACACCGCCGGTTTCGGGGCGGGTGCGGTCATCGCCCTCGCGACGCAGCCCACGGACGGCGTCCGGAAGTACCAGGAGCAGTACCTCTACTGGTCGACGGACGGGGGCTTCACGTTCACGATGCTCCCCGACCCCGTGATCGTGAACACCGACGGACGTGCCGCCCAGACCACGGCGGAGATCGAGAACGCCGAGTGGTTCCGGGACCCGAAGGTCCACTGGGACGCGGCCAGGAACGAATGGGTGTGCGTCATCGGCCGGGCGCGCTACGCGGCCTTCTACACCTCGACCGACCTCACGACGTGGCAGTTGCAGCACAACTTCGACTTCCCGAACCATGACCTCGGCGGCATCGAATGCCCGGACCTGTTCGAGATGCGAGCGGGTGACGGCAGCTGGCACTGGGTGCTGGGCGCCAGCATGGACGCCTACTCGATCGGCCTGCCGATGACCTACGCCTACTGGACGGGCACCTGGGACGGGACGCGGTTCACGGCCGACGACCTCACCCCGCAGTGGCTGGACTGGGGCTGGGACTGGTACGCCGCCGTCACCTGGCCGAAGGCGGAGTCGCCCGACGACCGCCGGCTGGCGATCGCCTGGATGAACAACTGGAAGTACGCGGCCCGCGACGTCCCCACCGACGCCTCGGACGGCTACAACGGCCAGAACTCCGTCGTCCGGGAGCTGCGACTCGAGGCCCAGTCCGGTGGTCGGTACAGCCTGCTCAGCTCACCCGTGGACGCCCTGGCCGGGTATGCGACCTCGACTGTCTCCCTCCCGGACCAGACGGTCACCGGGAGCGCCGTCCTGCCTTGGAGCGGCCGGGCGTACGAGATCGAGCTCGACCTCACCTGGGACACCGCGACCAACGTCGGTCTCTCCGTCGGGCGCTCGGCGGACGGCTCCCGACACACCAACATCGGGAAGGCCGGGGCCGAGCTCTACGTCGACCGCGCACCGTCCGACCTGGCCGGCTTCTCGCTGCTGCCGTACACGCGTGCCGCAGCACCGATCGACGCGGCTGCACGCTCGGTCCACCTGCGGGTCTTCGTCGACACGCAGAGCGTCGAGGTCTTCGTCGACGCCGGTCACACCGTCGTCTCGCAGCAGGTGCACTTCGCCGAGGGCGACACGGGGATCTCGCTCTACTCCGATGGCGGGCCGCTGACCGCCTCGGGGATCACGATCCGCGAGTTCGGCACGGCGATCTGAGGCGAGCGCACGCATCCATACGTCAGGATGGACGGATGGATCTCCAGAGCCTTGCCGAGCACGGACGTTGGACGACGGCCCCTGCGGCGGTGACGACGGAGCCGGACGGTTCCCTGCTCGTCACCGCCGTCGAGGGCAGTGACGCCTGGCGGCACACCTCCTACGGTTTCGTCCACGACACGGAGCACGCGCTGATCGCGCCGATGCAGCGACGGGCGGCGATCGAGGTGTCGTTCGTCCTCGACGGCTCCGAGCAGTTCGATCAGGCCGGTGTGTTCCTCCGCGCCTCCGAGTCGACGTGGATCAAGGCCGGGGTCGAGGTGTCCGACGGGGTCGCCCAGCTCGGCGCGGTCGTCACGCACGGCACCTCGGACTGGTCGGTGGCGCCGGTCCCCGACTGGCTCGGACGAACGGTCACCGTGCGCGCGAGCCGCGACGGCGACGCCGTCACCGTGCGCGCCCGGGTGGACGACGAGGACTGGCGACTGGTCCGCGTCGCCCACCTCGACCCGGAGGCCGACGTCGAGGCGGGACTCTTCTGCGCGGCCCCCACGCGCGCCGGCCTCACAGTCCGGTTCACCGCGGTGCGTCTCGGACCGCCGGACGACGCGCTCCACGGCTGACCGTCTGCGCGGTCGCGGCGTTGCGCTCCGCGAGCTGCGCGAACGCGGCGGCGAGCTCGGGCGGCTCGACGACGTCGATGTCGGTGTCGAAGCGGTTGAGGGAGGCGGCGAGCGCGACCCACGACCAAGCGCCGGCGGTGTAGCGCGTGCGGTCCGGGCCGAGGGGCCCGGCGGTGCCGTCGCCGACGAACGGTCGGACCGCCTCGAACGGCAGGTGGAGCACGACGGTGCCGACACAGGGCCAGGCGTCGGTCTGCTCTGAACCCTTGAACCTCGCCGCCACGAACGCCTGCACGTCTCCACCCGGCACCTCACGCGGACGGAACCGCGGTCCGGTCGGCGTCCTCGGCGCGATGCGGTCGGCGCGGAAGATCCGCCAGTCGTCGCGATCGAGGTCCCAGGCCACGAGGTACCAGCGTCCCTGGGAGGTGACCAGGTGGTGCGGCTCGACGCGCCGGGGCGGTTCCGGGTCGTCGTCGGATCGCCCGAACCGGAGCACCTCCCGCGCGCGGATGGCCGCGGACAGCGCGAGGAGGACCGAGACGGCCACCTGGGGCGTCGGTCCGTCGCCGGCTCGGGGCACCGAGGTGACGTCGACGGCGTCCAGTCGATGCCGCAGCCGCGACGGCAGGACCTGGCTCACGGTCGCCAGTGCTCGGAGCGCGGGCTCCTCGAACCCGGATCCCGCGACGGCGGCGGTCTGGAGGGCGATGGCGAGCGCAACGATCTGCTCGTCATCGAAGAGCAGCGGCGGGAGCTCGCTCCCGGCGTCGAGGTGGTACCCGCCGTCCGGCCCCATCGTGGCCTCGATGCGATACCCCATCTCCCGGAGCCGGTCGACGTCGCGGCGGATCGTGCGGTGGCTGACGTCCAGCCGGTCGGCGAGCAGGGCACCCGGCCAGTCGCGCCGCGCCTGCAGGAGCGAGAGCAACTGCAGGAGTCGGGAGGTCGGTGAGGCCATGGTGCGAGCGTAGTCCGAGTGTAGGACATTATCTGTCCTAGACGCCTGGGACAGTGGTGCTCGACCGGGAGGAGCCCGGCACGACTCGAGGAGCACGCATGAGCATCACGACCACGACCCACCTCAATTTCCAGGGCGACGCCCGCGCTGCGCTGGAGTTCTACGAGTCCGTCTTCGGCGGGCGGACGACGATCGCGAGCTACAGCGACCTCGGGATGCCGAAGGACGCCCCGGGTGCCGACCTGATCGTCTTCGGTCAGGTCGAATCCGAGGACGGCTTCCGGGTGATGGCGTACGACAGCCCCGGAGCTCCGGCGGCGTCACTGATCGGCACCGGAACGACCCGCCGCGAGCACGGGACGACGGTCACCGAGCAGTCCTGCTTCGTCGCGGTGCGCGGCGAGACGCTCCCGGAAGTCGAGATGTTCTGGAACCGACTCGTCGTCGGAGGTTCGGTCGTCGAGGAGCTCGCCGCGTCCGCCTGGAGCCCCGGCTTCGGCATGGTGACCGACCGATTCGGCGTCACCTGGGTGCTCGACGTCGCGGCGGCCGGCTGAGGCGTCCACGCACGTCCTGCGGGACAGAGAACGGGCCGGTGCGGACGATCGTGTCCACACCGGCCCGTTCCGGTCGTCAGGTCGCGGCTCAGCGCACTGTGTCGAACCGCTGGCCCTCAGGCTTCGAGGGCAGGAGGAAGAGGACGAACAGGATGAGGCCGCCGACCGACGGGATGAGCGAGAGGAAGTAGAACGGGCCGGGGAAGTTGGCGTCGTGCAGGCGGCGCCAGGCGATGGCCAGGTTCGGGACGATGGTCGCCAGCCAGATGAGGCCGAGGAGCACCAGCCCGGTCAGGATCAAGGGAGCGGCTCCGGGGATCTCGAGGATGCCGGGCTGGGTGTAGTACGTCTTGGAACTGGTGATGCCGTCGAACACGACCGGCTCACGCTGCGCGGCGGCCGACACGGACCCGATCACGACACCCGTGAAGAAGAGGATGTTCGGGATGAGCGCGACGAGGAAGACGAACAGCGTGGCCCACCAGTACTCGCTCCGCGAGGCCCGGCCGGTGAAGGTCGCGTACTTGCGGAGGTAGCGCTTGATGGCCTGCGGGAAGGTCGCCCCGTAGAGCGGGAGCGTCAGGTCCTCCGGGGAGGCGGCACCGCGGATCGGAGCAGGCGCGTACGGCTGCCCGTACGTCGGCGTCGCGGGGTATTCAGGGGTGGTGTTGGAACTCATGGTGTCTTTCGATCGAGGTACACGGTACTGAGATCCTGGCATAACACATGACCACTCAAGAACAACTTGCGCGACCGACCGATTTCGGGCATGCTCCGCGGCATTGTTCCCGGTCCCTGAGCCTGTCGAAGGGCACACGAGGAACCTCTGCACTTCGACAAGCTCAGTGACCAGGAGCGGCATGCCGGACCGCTCCCGTCCGGGAGTAACCTCGTCCGATCCCTGAGCCTGTCGAAGGGCGCACGGGAACCTCCCGAATCCGGCACTCTTCCTCCGCTCCCTGAGCCTGTCGAAGGGCACACGAGGAACCTCCCGAATACGGCACTCTTCCTCCGGTCCCTGAGCCTGTCGAAGGGCACACGAGCGACCGCCCGAATCCGGTGATCCTCCACCGGTCCCTAAGCCTGTCGAAGGGCACACGAGAATCTCCCACAGCCGCTCCGACTCACCATTTGGAATGTCAGTGGTCCATGGTGGACTGGTTCCATGACCGAGACCACCCTCACCGCGACCCGCGTCGGCGAAGAATACGCCGCGCAGCTGGCGGAGTTCTCGGACGAGTGGACTGAGATCCACCGGCAACAGGCCGTCCTCGACGCACGGAAAGCGCGCCTCCTCGCCCGCTCCGCCGCCTACGCCGATGCCTTCGCGGACGCCACGGTCCCCGTGATCTTCCCGCCGGCCGAGCGTCAGGCGCTCTCCCGCCGGTCGACCTGCGCGGCTCTCGCGATGGCGACCCGAATACCGGAGCGGACGATCCAACGGGCGACCAACGACGCCGAGCGCCTCGTGAACGACGCACCAACCGTACTCGCGTCACTGGAGGCCGGCCGCATCTCGGCGCGGCATGCGCAGGTGATCACCGACCAGCTCTGCGACGTCCCTGCTGCTGGGCGGGCGGTGTTCCTCGAGCAGGTGCTGCCGGTCGCCGAAGGTGCGACCGTCTCGTACCTCCGGCAACGCGCCCGTGTCCTGCGCGAGCGCCTCCACCCCGAATCGATCACCGCCCGAGCGGTCCGCTCCGAGGCCGACCGCCGGGTCGAGTTCGAACCGGCCGCCGATGGCATGGCCTGGGTGCACCTGTTCACCACCGCGCCCATCGCGCAGGGCATCGCCGAGCGGATCGAGGCGGCCGCGGCGGAGTCACGTAACGCCGGTGACACCCGCACGTGCGCCCAGCTGCAGGCAGATGCCCTGGCGGCGCTCGCACTCACTGGCGTGACTCCGGAAGATGTGATGTCGAGCCCGGTGCTCCCACACCCGATCGAGGTCCAGGAGCATATCAAGTCCACGGTGCAGATCACGGTCCCGGCGCTCAGCATGGCCGGCGTCTCCGACGCACCCGGCATGCTCGACGGCTACGGTCCGATCGATCCCGAGACCGCCGCCCGGCTCGCGGTCAATGCACCGAGCTTCACCAGGATCCTCGTCCAGCCGGAAACCGGCGCGGTCTTGTCGGTCGGGCGGAATCAGTACCGGGTTCCCGCTGACCTCCAACGGGCGGTGCGACTTCGGGACGGCACCTGTCGTGCACCAGGCTGCGGCAGGCGCGCCCGAGCGTGTGACCTCGACCATTCGGTCGCGTGGGACGACGGCGGGACAACGGATGTCGGGAACCTCGCCTGTCTCTGCCGACATCACCACCGGATGAAGCACCTCCCCGGGTGGAACCTCGACCATCGGCCCGGCGGGGTCCTCGACTGGACAACACCCGATGGGAAGCAGTATCGGACGGAACCGGATCCCGCACCGTTCTGACCACCCGCCCATCCCTGGGCTGCGCCGCACTGAGCTTGTCGAAGTGTCGAAGGGTTCCTCGTGGGCACTTCGACAAGCTCAGTGACCGGGAAAGGTGTGCCCGAACCGTTTCGGTCCCTGAGCCTGTCGAAGGGTTCCTCGTGCGCACTTCGACAAGCTCAGTGACCAGGAAAGGTGTGCCCGAACCGTTTCGGTCCCTGAGCCTGTCGAAGGGTTCCTCGTGCGCACTTCGACAAGCTCAGTGACCGGGGAAGGTGTGCCCGGAACGATGAGGCGTCCTCGTGGGCACTTCGACAAGCTCAGTGAGCGGAAGAGGTGTGCCCGGAACGATGAGGCGTCCTCGTGGGCACTTCGACAAGCTCAGTGAGCGGAAGAGGTGCGCCCGGAACGATGAGGCGTCCTCGTGGGCACTTCGACAGGCTCAGTGACCGGAGAAGGTCCACCGGGAACGCCTGGGTCCCTGAGCCTGTCGAAGGGCAGCTGGGTCGTGACACCTCGGTGAGCCGGAGACACTCACCGGGAACGATTCGGTCCCTGAGCCTGTCGAAGGGCAGCTGGGTCGTGACACCTCGGTGACCGGAGGAGGCCCACCAGGGGTGCGCCCGGCCCCTCTGCCGGCCAGAGCGCGCTCCGAGCCGCACCACGTCTAGGAAAGCGCTTGCCGAGCGCCGCCCGCACCGGTAACCTCGTCCGGAACCCCACCCGGAAGGTCGCGATGCTGCGCCGAAACGACACCTCCACCATGCCGATCGTCGTCAACGACAACGCCGCCTGGTGCTGGTTCCAGGACGAGCGCGCACTCGTCGATCCGACCTCGAACCTGCTCGTCGTCGGCTCGATCGCGTCGACGGGCGGCGTCGACGGCGAGCAGCGCGGCGGCAACGTCGAGGTCACCGTCGTCGACCTCAGCACCGGCACCGCCGACATCGTCGTCCTGCACGAACGCCACGAGTCCGACGACCACGATGTCCCGGCACTGTGGCGGCGGCGCGACGGGCGCTGGCTCGCGATGTACACCCGCCACAAGACCGACGACCTCACCCGCTGGCGCATCAGCGAACCACACGACCCACGCCGCTGGGGGCCCGAGCACACGTTCGACTGGAGCGCGCACACCGGCGGACTCGGCGTGACCTACTCGAACGTCCACGAACTCGACGGCCGCCTGTACTGCTTCGCCCGCGCCGTCAACGACGACCAGTGCGCGCTCGTGTCGGACGACGACGGCGACACCTGGAACTACGCCGGCAAGCTGTTCACCCGGCCGAAGGTCGGCTACGTCAACGGCTACACGCGCTACGTCTCCTCCCCCGGGCGCATCGACCTCATCACCACCGACCACCACCCGCGCGACTACGACAACAGCGTCTACCACGGCTTCCTCGACGCCGACGGGCTCCACCGAACCGACGGCGCCGTCGTCGACCCGCATCCGTTGCGTGGCGACGCACCCTCGCAGGTCGAGCTCACCACCCTCGTCGCCGCCGGCTCACGAATGCCCGACGGCGCCAGCTGGGCCGGCGACCGACTCTCCCACTGCTGGACCGTCGACGTGCGACGAGCCCCCGACGGCACCGTGGCCGCCGTCGTCTCCGCCCGCGCCGACGACGGACCAGCGCATCCGGACGAGGCGACCGAACGACTCCGGCCCGTCCTGGACCACCGGTTCCTCTTCGCCCGCCTCACGCCCGGCGGCTCCTGGCAGGTACACCCACTCGCCCTCGCCGGCCCCGGCCTCCTCCCGCACGAGCAGGACTACACCGGACTCGTGGCGATCGACCCGGACGACCTCGACTCACTCTACGTCTCGACGCCGATCGATCCCCGAGACGACCAACCGCTCGCCCACCACGAGATCTTCCACGGTCACACCGACGACGACGGGGCGACCTGGGCCTGGACGCCCGTCACAGAGGACTCCGACGTCGACAACCTGCGGCCGATCGTCGCACCCGGCGACCCCTCGGCCGTCTCGCTCCTCTGGTTCCGCGGGGACATGGCGAGCTCGCAGGGCTACCGGTGCGAGGCCGTCCTGCTCCGGCTGCCACGCACCGGGTGACGACCGGTCACTCGGGCCAGGACACCTCGCCACTGAAGTCCGGGTGCTTACGGAGGTAGGCCTGGATGAAGGGGCAGTACGGCACGATCGTCAGTCCTCGCTCGACCGCATCGTCGAGCGCCGCGGCGGCGAGGACGCTGCCGAGCCCCTGCCCGCCGAAGTCGGGATCGATCTCGGTGTGGGTGAACAGGATGCGACCAGGTTCCTCCCGGTACCCGGCGATCCCGGCGACGCGCTCCCCCACTCTGATCTCGTACTCGTGACGCTCGTCGTTGCGGACGACCTGCGGGCCGTCCTCGGGTGTGCTCGATGTCGACATCGGGGCTCCCTTCCGTTCGTCCCCCACTGTACGTCGAGCGATCCGTCATGTGCTGTTTACGCAGCGGCCGATTCCGCAACGTGCCGGAAACACGCGCACAGGCCATCGGAAACACGCCGGTGTCACGCTGGGCGCACCCGACGCGCTCCAGCCGCGTCCCTGCGGAGAGGCACCTCGAATGGATCAAGGAAACACAGCGTTCATCCTGATATCAGCGGCACTCGTGCTGCTCATGACACCAGGGCTCGCGTTCTTCTACGGCGGCCTGGTCAAGGCGAAGAGCGTCATCAGCATGATGATGATGAGCTTCGGCGCACTCGGCCTCATCGGCGTCCTCTGGGTGCTCTACGGGTACGCGATCGCGTTCCCCGGCTCCGAAGGCACCGTCGCCCCCTGGGCGATCGACACCGGGAACATCGGTCTGACCGCCGCCCTCGAGACGCCTGAGGGAGCGGCCTACCCGCCACTCGCCTTCGTCGCCTTCCAGGCCACCTTCGCGATCATCACCGTCGCCCTCGTCTCCGGCGCCATCGCCGACCGCGCGAAGTTCGGCTCCTGGATGATCTTCGCCGGCATCTGGGCGACCGTCGTCTACTTCCCGGTCGCGAGCTGGGTGTTCAACTTCGGCCTCGCCGACGACGGCAGCTTCGCCTACGGCGGTTGGATCACGCACGGCCTGCAGGACGTCTTCGGCGTCGGCGTCATCGACTTCGCCGGTGGTACCGCGGTCCACATCAACGCCGGTGCGGCAGCGCTCGCCCTCGCGCTCGTCCTCGGTCGTCGTGTCGGATTCAAGAAGGGCGCCTACGTCCCCCACAACCCGCCGTTCGTCCTCCTCGGCGCCGGTCTCCTCTGGTTCGGCTGGTTCGGGTTCAACGCCGGTTCGGAACTGGCGGCCGACGGCACCGCGGCACTCGTGTTCGTCAACACCATCGCGGCCCCGGCAGCAGCCCTGCTCGCCTGGCTCGTCGTCGAGAAGATCAAGGACGGCAAGCCGACCTCCGTCGGTGCCGCGTCGGGTGCCGTCGCCGGTCTCGTCGCCATCACCCCGGCGTGCGGTTCGCTGCACCCGATCTGGGCCATCGTCCTCGGTGTCGTCGCCGGCGCGGTCTGTGCGCTCGCGATCGACCTGAAGTTCAAGCTCGGCTTCGACGACTCGCTCGACGTCGTGGGCATCCACCTCGTCGGTGGTCTCATCGGCACCCTGTACCTCGGCTTCTTCGCCAACGGCACCGGCCTCTTCATGGGTGGTGACGCTTCGCAGCTGCTCGTCCAGGCGATCGCCGCGTTCGCCGTCCTCATCTACTCCTTCGTGCTCGCCTTCATCATCGGCTTCGCGATCGAGAAGACGATCGGGTTCCGCGTGAAGAACGAGGACGAGATCGCCGGCATCGACACCGTGGTCCACGGCGAAGAGGGCTACATCCTCGTCGACGACAAGGCCTGATCCACCGATCTGAACGACCTGCCCGACCCGACCCGACGAGGACGAGATGCGCGGAGCAGCTGGACCCGAACCGGCTGCCACCCCCGCTCATCTCGTCCTCGTCGACGTCGCGTCACGACCACCGGCCGACCCGGGCCCGCCCCGGCTCGTCCGGTTCGCCGACCTCGTGCGGCAACCACTCGACCGCGGCCGAGGTAGCGTGCGAGACGTCTGGACGAGCACCGACGTCGACCGCCGCATCCGCTGGCGCCTGCAGGTCGTCGAGCTCCGTGACGCCGCCGGACTCATCGCCGCTCCCGACGACATGAACCACGCGATCGTCGGCTTCGCCGGCCCACAGGTCGCGGTCCGCGCGGGCGGGAACGAGCTGAACGGCCCCGGACGCATCCTGCACCGCGATGAGGTCCTGACCGTGCGCGAATCCTCGGTGCGCCTCTCGAGGCCGCGGCTGCGGGCCTCGGGGTCGAGCTCGATGATCCTGCTGAGCTACAGCACCTCGGAGGACCCGCCGACGCTGAACTTCGAGCAGCCGGAGACCGCGCACGATCCCGCAGACGGCCTGCGGATCACCCTCGCCCTGCGCGGTCCGATCCGGCGCGGCGACGGCGAGGTCCCGCAGGGTGCCGCCCTCGTCTCCGCGCCGTTCGCCGTTCCGCCGCGCTACCGCTGACCGCTAGTGCTGACCGGCGGTCCGGCCGTCGGCGAACCGCTGTCGCGCGTGCTGCTGCCGCGACCCGACGGGCACCGCCTCGGTCGCCGCGGGCAGCCCCATGGACGGGGTCGACACGTAGATGCTCTCGGCGCGATCGACGAGGAACGTCTCGTGCCAGACGCCGACGGCCTTCGGCGCGGACCGGGCGCGCTTGTTGAACCGAGACCAGGCAGGCCGATGGGCGGAGGCCGGCGCTGACGCGTAGGCGTAGAGCTTGTCGATCGACGACCAGTACTGGACGAGGTACGGGCCGCTGGAACCGAGCAGGATGTGCGAACCGAGGAGCCCGGACTCCGGGTCGGACATGAGCTCCTGCAGCATGCGCGGCATGTCGCCGAAGATCGGGAGCCACTTGTCCACCCGCCACCACTGGTTGATGGTCATCCCGATGTGGAACACGACGAGCTCACCCTCGTGACGATGGGTGATTCGGCCGACGACGACGCGTGACATAGACTGCTCCTGTTCGATAGTGACGCTATCCAAGTTGGATAGTAGCACTATCCAGACGAGGGGGACAGGATGAGGATCTCGGAACTCGCGGCGGTGTCCGAGGTGCCGGTGGCGACCATCAAGTACTACCTGCGCGAGCAACTCCTCCCCGAGGGCGAGCGCACCTCGGCGACCCAGGCGAGCTACGGCGATGCACACGTGTCCCGGCTCCGCGTGATCCGCGCGCTGCTCACCGCCGGCGTGAGCATCGCGGAGACCCGCAACGTCGTCGCCGCGCTCGACTCACCGCCGGCGGGCCCCTACGACCTCCTCGGCGTCGCCCACACCGCCGTCACCCCGCGCCCGAGCGGTCCGGTCGACACGACCCGCGCCCTGGAGCTCTACGAACGACTCGGCGGCATCGAGGCGCAGTGCGATCCCGGACTCCTCGCCGGCCTGGCCGGGGCCTTGGACACCCTGGAACGAGCCGGCTTCACCGTGCCACCCGCGGTGCTCGACCGCTATGTCGACGCAGCGCGCAGCATCGCCGAAGCCGAGATCGACGGCATCCCGGCGGACTCCCCCGAGCTCGCGGTGCAGTACATCGTGCTCGGCACCGTGCTCACCGAACCGCTGATCCTCGCCCTCCGTCGGGCGGCTCAGCAGGTGGTGTCATCGGAGCGGTTCGCCGGGACGGAAGACCCGGCGCCCCAGCTATCCTGACGCTCAGGCTCCGAGGGCCTCAGGCGTCGAGTTCCGCCGAGGTGGGCGGGTTCGCCCCGGGCCGCGACACCGTGATGCTCGCGGCCCGTGCGGCGCGGTCGAGCAGCTGCTGCAGCACCTCGTCGGACACCTCACGAAGTCGCTCCTCGGCTCCGGGCCCAGCGATACCGGCGGTCAGCAGTCCGTCGATCAGCGCACCCATGAACGTGTCGCCGGCACCGACGGTGTCGGCCACCTGCACCCGCGGCGTCTCGATCTCGAGCACGGAACCGTCTCTGACCGCGACCGCCCCGTCACCACCCATCGTCACGACCACGAGTCCCGGCCCGGCCGCGACCCACTCCCGAGCGGCGTCCACCGGCGCCACACCGGGCAGGAGGAACGCGACGTCCTCGTCACTCGCCTTCACGACGTGGGCGCGTGCGATGCAGTCGAGGGCCGACTGACGCACGCGAGCTGCGTCGTCGATGAGCGATGGCCGGATGTTCGGGTCGTAGGTGATGAGTGCCGAGGGACGACGCGCCTCGACCAGCTCGCGCAGGCGGTCGGCACTCGGCTCGAGGACCGAGGCGATCGAGCCGGTGTGGACGACGGCGGCGTCCGGCGCACCCGAGGCCTCCAGATCGAGCGAGAGGTCGAACTCGTAGGTGGCCGCACCCTCGGCGTCGAGGGTCGCCTGCGCCGTGGACGTCCGACCGGTCGGAGCCGACACGAGGGCCACCGCGGACGCGTCGAGCCAGGAGCTGATCGCCGCGCCTCGCTCGTCGTCGCCCACATGGGTCACCAGGGCAGGGGCGCGGCCCAGCCGGCCGAGGGTGATCCCGACGTTCGCCGGGCTGCCGCCGGGGCTCTCCGCCTGCGTCCCGTCGAGCCGCCGGACGATGTCGATGAGGGTCTCGCCGGCGATGAGGACGTCGGTCGTGGGGGCTGCGTGCATGGCATCTCTCTCTGCTGGATCCGAGGGTCGGGTGGCGTCAACCGGCGTCGGTCGACACCGCGGCGATGAGCGAGTCGCGCTCGATGATCGGCATCGTGACCAGTTCATGCCCGAGGGCGTGCTGGCCGAGGAGCATCGACGCTCCGAGCGCGCCGATCTCCTGATAGGGCAGCCGTGCGGTGGTGAGGCCCGGGCGCAGGTAGCCGGCGAGGATCTCGTCGTCGAAGGAGACGATGGAGACGTCCTGCGGGATCCGGCGCCCCTGTTCGAGCAGCACCTGGTAGGCACCGAAGGCGACGCCGTCGTTCGCGGCGAGGATCGCCGTGACGTCCGGGTGGCGCTCGAGGAGCGTGGCCGTCGCCTCGTAACCGGGTTCCGGTTGCCACTCGACGATGTCGACGCGCGCCGGTTCGATCCCGGCCTCCGCGAACGCCGCGGCGATGCCCGCGAAGCGCAGCGCCACCGTCGCACTCTGTCGTGGGTCGCTGATGACGTCCTGCGGCAGGTCGCCGACCACGCCGATCCGTCGGTGACCCGCGTCGACGAGCCGTTTCGCGACCGCGTACCCGGCCGCACGTTCGTCGGGCAGGACGTTCGCGTGCCCCGAGGAGGACGCTCCGTTGAGCACGACGACGGGGACACCGGTCGAGGTGGCGGGGAGGTCGATGAGGCGGGCGCCGAGGAGGCCGATGAGGATGCCGTCGACCCGGTGGTCGATCATCGTCTCGAAGGCGCGGGCGAGGCCGCCCTCGATCCCCTCGGTCTCCGCGATGAGCATCGTGTGGTCGTGGGCCTTCGACACCTCGAGCGCGCCGCCGATGAGCCCCGAGGCGTGCCGGGTGAGCGTGACCTCGTCGGAGATGAACCCGATCGTCCTGGTCTTCCCGCGGCGCAGCACCTGGGCCGCGGGGTTCGGGCGGTAGTCGAGCTCCGCCGCGGCGGCGCGTACCCGCTCGACGGCGTCCGCGGACAGCCGGGAACCGGGGCGGTCGTTCATGATCATGCTCACCGCGGCCTTGGACATGCCCGCGCGCTCCGCGACGTCCGCGAGGGTCGTGCGGCGGCGTTGCGTGGACATGACACTCCCTCGTGCGGTTTGCTGAATCAGTTCAGCATATCGCGCGGAGCTGTGTTATGTTTCGTTTGCTGAATCCGTTCAGCACCTCTATTCACGGCTCATCGTCCGCGCCCTGCGAACGGTCGGCCCCGATTTCGCAGGAGCAACAACGTGGTTGATCTGAGTCGCAGGGCGGCACTCGCCTTGCTCGGTCTCGGTCTGGCGGGCACGGCCATCTCCTGGCCGCGCCTCACCGGCGGAGACATCCCCGGCCGAGGTGACGACGCCCTCACCGTCGCCCTCTTCGGCACCGCCCAGGACGCCGCCGCCCGGCAGTCGCTCGTGGACGGCTTCCAGAAGCTGCACCCCGACATCCCCGTCCGGATCATCGCGATCCAGGGCCAGGACTGGGGCAACTTCTTCGCCAAGATCCTCACGATGGTCGCGGCCGGCACCCCGCCGGACATCGTGTCGGTCGCCACGGAGGGCACCCAGCTGTTCGCCGAGCGCCTCGCCCACCCGATTGACGAGTACGTGCAGCGCGACGCCGCCGAGCTGCAGGAGTACTTCGACGACGTGAACCCCTCGCTCATCGAGTCGTTCATGTACAAGGGCAACCTGTTCCAACTGCCCGACAACTTCAACGCGGCGAACATGTACTACAACACCTCCGCGTTCGAGCGGGCCGGCCTCGAGCGTCCGCGCGACGACTGGTCGGTCGACGACTTCTTCACCGTCGGCCGCACCATGCAGGCCAGCGCCCCCGGATCGTTCCTGCCGTACTTCTGGAACAACCGACTCTGGGGCGGCGTCGTGCCCTGGTTGTACATCAACGACACGAGCTTCCTCACCGAGGAGAAAGCACCCGGCGGCGACTGGATGTGGTCGAAGTTCTACCCGAACGAGACCCCTCGTGGTGGTGGGTACCTGTGGGAGAACGCCGACGCGCTCAGCGACCGCACCGTCGAGAGCTTCGAGGTCCTGCAGCGCATGGTCTCCGAGGGCATCGCCGCGAACCCCGCCCAGGGCGGCGGCAACGAGCTCGTCTCGCTCTTCTCCCGCGGCTCGGTCGGCATGACGCCGGCCGGCGGGTTCTGGGTCAAGGGACTCAACGACGCCGGCCTCGGCGACGACGAGTACGACGTCACCTACTTCGCGAAGATGCGCGGACAGCGCCACCAGTTCGGAGCCGGCGGCTACGCGATGATGCAGACCTCCGAACGCAAGGACGAGGCGTGGGAGTGGATGAAGTACTGCATCTCCGTCGAGGGCATGTCGATCGCGCACAGCCAGCCCGACTCGTCGCTGCCCCGGCGCTCGCTCAACGCCGAGCTGTACGGCGGTGACATCGGCCCGAAGCACTGGGAGGTCTTCTACGACACCCTCGACCGGTTCCCGACGACCGGCCCGATGCCCGCACCGCCTCAGCAGGCGGCCGTGGAGTCGGCCCTCATCAAGAACGTGGTCGGCACGATCACGAATGGCCCGAACGGCGTCCGCCGCGGCCTCGAGACGATGCAGCGAGACCTCGAACTCGCGCTGAAGGGACGATGATGGCACTGCAGTCACCGACGGCGACCCGGGCACTGGTCGTCCCGCCCGAGGCCAAGACCGGACGGCGCAAGCAGGCCCCTCGCGGCAGCCGGCTGCTCGTCTGGGTGTTCCTCGCCCCGACGCTCATCGGCCTCGGACTCTTCAGCTTCGTCCCGATCATCGGGTCGTTCGTCCTCGCCTTCTTCCGGTGGGACATCATCTCGGCACCCGAGTTCGTCGGCGTCGGCAACTTCGTCGACCTCGCGGCCAACCCGACGGTGCGCGTGTCCTTCCTGAACACGGTCGGCTTCGTCGTGGTTGCGGTGACGCTGCAGCTCGCCGTCGCGCTCCTCCTCGCGATCCTCGTGCAGTCGCGCATGCCGGAATGGCTGCGTACCTTCTTCCGCTCCGCGCTGTTCTTCCCGTTGGTGCTGTCGGCCGCGTCCGTGTCGCTCGTGATGTCGTACCTGTTCAACCAGGAGTTCGGCCTCGTCAACGAGTTCCTCGGGCTCTTCGGCGTCGGGAACATCGGCTGGCTGACGACCGGGTTCGGAGCGAAGATCGTCGTCCTCCTCGTGTACGTGTGGCAGAACTTCGGCTTCACCTTCCTGCTGTTCATCGGCGGACTCGCCGCGATCCCGCGCGAGGTCTACGAGGCGTCGTCGCTCGACGGCGCGTACGGCTGGAGCCAGTTCCGGAACGTCACCCTGCCCCTCGTGAGTCCCACCATGCTCGTCGCGTCCGTCATGGCCATCATCAGCGCCCTGCAGATCTTCGATCAGCCGTACGTCCTCACGCGAGGTGGGCCGGGAGACGACACCCGAACCGCGGTGATGGTGATCTACGAGTCCGCGTTCCAGCAGCTCGACTTCGGTCTCGCCGCAGCGATCGGCATCGTGCTGACGCTCCTGATCATGCTCGTCACCGCCGCACAGTTCCGGCTGAGCAAGCGTTTCGTCTTCTACGGATGAGGTCCCAGATGTCCATCGCAGCAGTCACCCCCGACTCAACACGCCGCCGACTCGCCTCGGCCGGGAAGTTCCTCGTCCTCGTCATCGCCGCCTTCCTCACCCTCGCTCCGGTGGTGTGGACGCTCATCACGGCCCTCACCCCGGCGAACGTCGCCACCGGGCAGACCGAGTTCGGCCCAGGAGCGTTCATCGACGTCTTCCAGAAGATCCCGATCCTGCTGTACACGTGGAACAGCGCGCTCGTGACGCTCCTCATCGCGGCCGGGCAGATGCTCAGTGCGGCCATGGCCGGCTACGTGTTCGCGCGCTTCGACTTCGGCGGCAAGCGCATCCTGTTCGGACTCATCCTCGCCACGATGATGGTGCCGATGCAGGTGACGATCGTCCCCGTGTTCATGCTCGTCCGCGGCATGGGACTCTCGGACACGCTCCTCGCGCTCATCATCCCGATGATCCCGACGGCGTTCGGCACGTTCCTCATGCGGCAGTACTTCATGGGGTTGCCGCCGGAGCTCGCCGAGGCGGCGCAGATCGACGGGGCGGGACCGTGGAAGATCTTCTTCCGCATCTACCTGCCGCTCGCCGCCCCGGGCCTCGCCATCGTCGGCATCCTCGCCTTCAACTACCACTGGAACGAGTTCTTCCGACCGTTGATCCTCACGATCAGCGAGCAGAACTTCACCCTCCCGCTCGGGCTCGTGACCCTGCAGGGCAACCTCGGCACCGGGTCGGTCGCGACCGTCCTCGCCGGTGTCGTCCTGTCCATGATCCCGGCTGCGCTGGTCTTCGTCTTCGGCCAGAAGCCGTTGCGCGAAGGACTCACCGCCGGCGTCAGCAAGTGACCAGCACCACCGCCCTCCCCTCGATCCGACTGATCTCGAACCGAAAGGAAGCCATGACCGGCCTCCACGCAACGCACGTCCTCGACCGCGGCTTCCCGCTGCTGCATCCACGACCCGAGGCCGGGTGGTTGAACGACCCCAACGGCATCATGTTCGTCGACGGTCGCTGGCACGTGTTCTTCCAGTACAACCCGGGGTCGGCCCGGCACGAGGACATCCACTGGGGTCACGTGAGCTCGCCGGACCTGCTCGCCTGGGAGGAGCACCCGGTGGCCCTGGCACCACGCCCTGGCACCACCGACGGCTTCGGCTGTTGGAGCGGCGTCGGGGTCGTCGACCAGGGCCGGCCGGCCGTCGTCTACTCGGGCGCGCGTGATCGACACGGGTTCTCGGAGGTCGTCGTGGTCCACGGTTCGGCGGATGCGCAGGACTGGAGCGGCGAACGCATCGTCGCTGCCGGGCTCCCCGCGGACGAGCGCGTGACGATGGTGCGCGACCCGTTCGTCTTCGAGCTGGGTGGGCGCCGCTGGGCGATCCAGGGTGCCGGCCGCTCCGACGTCGGTGGCGCACTGCTCCTCTACGGTGTCGACGACCTCGACGCCTGGACCGAGGAGGGGTACCTGCTGACGGCCGAGGCGCCGGTCGTCTCGGAGCTCGCTCCGTGCGAAGGGTGGGAGTGCCCGCAGCTCGTGCGCGTCGGCGACGACTGGGTGCTGCTGGTGTCACTGTGGCTCGACGGCCAGCCGCACCGCGGGGTGGCCTGGGTCCTCGGCTCGATGGAGCTCGACGAGGCCACCGGGCGGCCCGTGTTCAGCGCCCGGCGGACCGGCATCATCGACGAGGGGTCGAGCTTCTACGCGCCGCAGGCCGTGCAGTCCGACGGCTCGGACGGACAGTCGGAGCGGGTACTGCTCTGGGGCTGGGCCCAGGAGATCGCACCCGATGGCGTGCGCGGCCGGACGCAGACGGACACCGACGAGCAGGGTTGGTCGGGCATGCTGACGTTCCCGCGCGAGCTCGTGGTCCGCGGCGACGAGGTCGAGCTGATCCCCGCGCGGGAGCTGACGGGGCTCCGGGCCGAGGTCGTCGATTCGGCAGCGCTTCCCGATCAGGCGGAGGTGCGGCTCACCGGCGCAGGCACGGCCTCCCTCGAGCTGGAGGGTTCGGACACGCAGCTGATCTGGCGGGGCGAGCTGGCCGAGGGTGACGAGGTCCGGATCCTCATCGACGCGTCCATCGTCGAGATCCACCACACCGGGCACCCCGCCCGGACGTTCCGGGCGTATCCGGCCGACGGCGAGCGGTACGCCGTGCGGCACGACGCGGCCGTGCGAGCCGAGGCCTGGTCGCTGGCCCTCCCCACGGCAGGCGGCGTGTCGGCGTCCCGCTGACCCGGAAACGCGGTGACGCGCGGCACGGAATGCGCCGCGCGTCACCGCGTGCAGTCGCCGGACCTACTTCGCGAGGAACTCCAGGACGGCCTCGTTCCATTCCTCCGCGTGGCTGACGTTGACGCCGTGCGGCGCACCCTTGACGACATACAGCGTCGACGTCGGGATCGCCGCGTGCGTCCGTGCACCGGAGCCCTCGAAGGGGACGGTCGCATCGCTGTCGCCGTGGATGACGAGCGTCGGGACCGTGACGTTCGGCAAGTCGTCGCGGAAGTCGGTGTTCGCGAACGACGCCATCGCCTCGAGCGCGGCGGGCTTGAACGCCTGGTGCGCGAGCGCGAGGGCTTCCTGACGCTGCTCCTCCGTGACCTTCAGCTCGCCGTCGACCGAGAAGAAGTCGGTCGTGAACTGGTCGTAGAACGCGTCCTGGTCCGCCGTGAGACCTGCGGTCATCTTCGCGGCCTCGGAGACGGGGAGCGGACCGTCCGGGTTGCCGGGGGTCTGCAGCAGGTAGGGCGGCACTGCGGAGGCGAACACCGCACTGTGGATGCGCTCCGAACCGTGGCGGGTGAAGTACCGGGCGACCTCGCCGCCACCCATCGAGAACCCGACGAGCGTCACGTCGCGCAGGTCGAGGGCTTCGATGACGGCCTGCAGGTCGTCGGTGAGCCGGTCGTAGCCGTAACCGGTCAGCGGCTTGTCGCTGCGACCGAAGCCGCGGCGATCGTAGGTGATGACACGGTAGCCGGCGGCCTCGAAGGCCGGGACCTGTTCCTTCCACGACTCGCCCGACAGCGGCCACCCGTGGATGAGGACGACCGGGCGTCCGGTGCCGCCGGTGTCGTCGACGTGCAGCTTCGTCTCCTTCAGCAGGCCGTGGTGTGCGGTGATCTCCGACATGGCGTTCCTCTCCCGGGCCGCAGGTCGCGGCCACTCAGACCAGCTTCGGAGGGAGTGCCGCGAGCGGATGGGGGCTTGCGAACCGCGAGGCGATGTCCTATCCGATGAAGACTCCGGCGACGTGGCGACCCGGCACGTTCACCGCTCGGTCGGGAGCAGCCCCAACCGCCGTGCGGTGGCCAGCGCGTCCTCGCGGGAGTCGACACCGAGCTTCCGGTAGACGTTCCGGAAGTGGAACTTCACCGTGTTCGCGGACACGTACAGCGCCTGCGCGATGTCCTGCCGGGTCCGGCCCTCCGCGGAGAGCTGGAGGATCCGACGCTCGGTGGCGGTGAGCTCCACGAGCTGCACGGTCTCCGGCGTCGGCTCGGGACTCGAGGCGAGCGTCCGCTCGATCCGCGCATGGGTCTCGCTGGGCGACATCGTGCCGAGGAGGTGTCGGAGCGGCCTGCGCGGCGCCACCACGAAGGGCGTCAGCATCCCGGTCCGCGCCGTCGTCGCGATCGCCTGCAGGAGATGCCGCCGACCGTCCTCGTCCGAGTCGTCGGCGAGCGCCGAGGTGATGAGCAGCTCCGTCTGCGCACCGGCGTCGATGTGCTCCTCGGCGAGCCCGGCGGTGGCGAGCTCCCGGGCGAGGGGTTTGCGGTCGCTCAGGAGCGCGAGCCGCGAGGCGACCGCCGCGGTGTGGGCATTGCGGTCACGGCCGTCGAGGAGGACGCTGGCCTCCGTCGGCCGGTCGAGGGCGAGGAGGAGTGACGCTTCCACGGCGTCGAGCAGTCGCTCCGACCCGGCATGACGCAGGCTGCGACCGGCGAACACGCGGGTGCGTTCGATGAGCTGCAGCGCCGCCCGTCGATCGCCCCAGAGGAGTGCGTGCTGCGCTTGCGCGTAGGTGATGAACGGGGCCCAGGACCGCTCGCGGTTGACCTGGAGCTCCAGCGTCGCGAGCGCCGCCTCAGCCGCTGCCCGGTCGACGCGGGCGATGGCGATCAAGGCCCGGGCGATGGCACCCGACAGTTGGACCAGCGGCACCATCCACCCGTGCGCGCCGCCCCCGTCGTCGTGGCGCTCGAGCCAGCGGTCCGCCTCAACGATCTCGCCGCGCACGGCGTAGAGCAGGGCGAGCTTGCCGGAGGCGTCCCCGCCGTTCCGGCCGTCCCAGGACTCGTGCCGGAGCTCGTACGCCTCGCGGAGGACGAGGCTCGCCTCATGGAGGTCTCCCACGAGCAGTTTCGTGATCCCCACCTGCAGCAGGGCTGTGGGGACGCGGGGCGCGAACTCGGTCGGGCGGTGCACGCGGGCCCGGCGAGCGAGCTCCTCGGTGATCCGCGCGTAGTGCAACGCGCGCTGGTGCCGGCCGTGCACGCGGTAGGCGATCATGAACGCCGTCGATGCGCTCAGGCTGATGCGCGCAAGCTCGGAGCGGGCGCGGTCACGGATGTCGTCGGGATGGGTCGGGAGCTGGAACTGCCCCACCGACTGGTCGAGTGCGTCGGTCTCCCCGCGGATGTTGAGCCGGATCTCGCGGACGGCGAAGACGATGGGGTGGTTCGAGAGCACCCGCGCCGGGAGCGCCTGCAGTGCGTGGTCGAGTGTCGCGAGGTCGAGCGCCATGAGGATCCCCCACTCGTACTCGATCACCGAGACGACCGTGTCCCAGTCCTCCTCCTGGATGGCCGTGGTGAGGAGACGGGTGACCGGGGCGACGTCCGTGGGGTGGAGGAACCCCGCCCCGAGGGAGGGAAAGTACCTATTCCGACCGATGCGCACGGGTCAACCCTAAGTGACCGTCACCTGTCGGGGAACACCCGGGGCAGGATGCGGGGTGGTCTTTGGCCGATCCGCCCGGGCCGCGTCGGGGTTGCCGCTCTACTGATCCTCGGCCCCACAGCTGGGGCCAGGTTTTCGGCGGGCGCACCGCCGCTTCACGGGGAAGGCAACACACATGCAGCAGCACACGGGTCGAAGGGGTCACCGCGCACGGTGGCGGAACCGGTGGGGCGCACCGTCCGCCGGTCGCGCGACCATGGGGATCATCGGGGTGACCGTCCTGTCGGCGCTCTCGCTCGTCGGGGTCGGCTCGAGCGCGCAGGCGCTGCCGGGGACGCCGGGAACACCGCAGTCGGGCTCGGTCGTCTACACCGAGGACTTCGAGAACGGCGTGACGTCGCCGACGTACATCGAGGACTACGTCGGAGCCGACGGCACGCGGTACACCGCGGACGCCTCCTGGCGCGACCACACCCAGTGCAACGGCAACATCACGAGCTTCGCCTCGTCCGCGGAGCCGCAGTGCCTCGCGGCGTCGGCGTCCGGTGAAGGGCGCACGCGGCAGCTCGCCTGGGCCCTCGGCGCCGGCGACACGGCCAACCACTCCGTGAGCGCCTGGACCTCGCAGCAGAACCTCACGATGAACCCGCCGAACGCGGTCGAGTTCGCGACCGTCGATCCGATCGCGCTCACGAGCGCCGGCCGGTACCTCACGACCTCGGTGGATCTCGCGGCGGTGTCCTGCAACGCGTCGCAGCAGCCCGTCCTCGAGTTCTTCCTCACCGACGACCAGGGCGGTGCGCACTCCGTCGGGGCCGTCAACGGTTGTACCGCAGCCGGCTCCCGGTCCGTCACGGCACCGGCCACCGGTGCGGCAGGGGCCGAGAACGTCCGCGTCGGCACCTACGTCTCGCCGGGAGCGGTCCTGCTCCCCGGGGCGACCGTCGGCATCGTCGCCCGCAACCTGACCGGCGGCGGCACGGCCGGCAACGACCACGCCTTCGACAACATCCAGGTGCTCGACGTCTCCCCGCAATTGGACAAGTCGTTCAGCCCGGCGAGCGTCGTCGCCGGTGAGACGTCCACGCTGACCCTCACGATCACGAACACCGATGAGCTCGCGGCGAAGAACGGCTGGTCCTTCACGGACGCGCTGCCCGCCGGCCTGACGATCGCCGACGGCGACGCCTCGACCACCTGCCCGTCGGGTGTCGTCACCGCGCCCGAGGGCGGCTCGTCGATCGACGTCACCGGCAACCTCAGCCAGGGGATGACCTCCTGCGCCGTCACCGTCGAGGTCACCTCGCCCGTCGCCGGGACCTTCACGAACGGTCCCGACAACATCACGAGCGTGGGCCTCAACCCGCCGGCCGACGCCACGGTCGAGTTCGTGCCGCAGGCCCCCGCGATCACCGTCGTGAAGTCCGCGTCCCCCGCTGCTGCGGAGTACGCCGTCGGCGACGAGATCACCTACTCCTTCCTCGTCACCAACACCGGCAACGTCCCGCTCACCGACGTCCAGGTCGACGAGGGCGCGTTCACCGGGACCGGTGACCTCTCCGATGTCGTCTGCCCGGCGGGAGCCGCCTCGCTCGCGCCTACGGCGACCGTCACCTGTGAGGCCACCTACACGATGACGCAGGCCGACATCGATGCCGGTAGCGTCTCCAACTCGGCCACCGCGACCGGGACACCGCCCCAGGGCCAGCCGCCGGTCTCACCGCCGTCCGAGGTCACCATTCCGGGCGTGGCCCAGGCCCCGGCGCTCACCGTCGTGAAGTCGGCGACGCCGACGACGGTCGCGGGCGCCGGCGAGGACGTCACCTACTCGTTCCTCGTCACCAACACCGGCAACGTCACCCTGACCGACGTCTCGATCATCGAGGGCGAGTTCTCCGGCACCGGCGAGCTCTCCGACGTGGTGTGCCCGGCCGCAGCCGGCTCGCTCGCCCCGGCGGCGACCGTCACCTGCGAAGCGAGCTACACGGTCACGCAGGCTGACGTCGACGCCGGCTCGGTGACCAACTCGGCGACCGCGACCGGCACCCCGCCGGCGGGCGGCACTCCCCCGGTCTCACCGCCGTCGGAGACCACCGTCGAGTTCCCGGCAGCGCCCGCCATCACGGTGGCGAAGTCCGCGACCCCGACCACGGTCGCGAACGCCGGCGAGGACGTCACCTACTCGTTCCTGGTCACCAACACCGGCAACGTCACCCTCGCCGACGTCTCGATCGTCGAGGGCGATTTCACCGGAACCGGTGAGCTGTCCCAGGTCGTCTGCCCGCCCGCGGCAGGCGCGCTCGCTCCATCCGCGACCGTCACCTGCGAGGCCACCTACACGGTGACCCAGGCCGACGTCGACGCGGGATCGGTCACGAACAGCGCGACCGCGACCGGCACCCCGCCGAACGGTGGCACTCCCCCGGTCTCGCCGCCGTCGGAGACCACCGTCGCGTTCCCGGCGACACCCGCCATCACGGTCGTGAAGTCGGCCGATGCGGTCGCCCAGGACGGCCTCGCGGTCGGCCAGGTCGTCACCTACTCCTTCCTCCTCACCAACACCGGGAACGTCACGCTGACGAACCCGACGGTGGTGGAAGGGGAGTTCTCCGGCGCCGGCGAGCTGTCCGACGTCGTCTGCCCGGCCGAAGCCGCTTCGTTGGCACCGGGCACGACGATCACCTGCGAGGCCACCTACACGGTCGTGCAGGCCGACGTCGACGCAGGCCTGATCACGAACTCGGCGACCGCGACGGCGACACCGCCGAACAGCGTGAACGGTGTGCCGCCGGTCTCGCCGCCGTCCGAGGTCACGATCCCGTCGCCGCCCGTCCCCGGTCTCTCGGTGGTCAAGACGGCAGACGTCGAGCGGGCCACGACCGCAGGACAGGTCATCACCTACTCGTTCCAGGTGACGAACACCGGCAACGTCACGCTGCGTGACGTCGCGGTCCAGGAAGGTGACTTCACCGGCACGGGCACGCTCTCCGCGATCACCTGCCCGACCGGCACGGCGCTCCTCGCCCCCGGGCTCCAGGTCGTCTGCACCGCGACGTACACGGTCACCCAGGCTGACCTGAACGCGGGCTCGATCCGCAACACCGCATTCGGGACCGGCACGACGCCGGGCGGCGAATCGTTCACCTCCGACCCGTCCACGGCCACCGTGAGCACGCCTGGTCCGGTGCTCGCCTCGACCGGAACGACCGTCGCACCACTGGTGGTCGGAGCGGCGATCCTGCTGTTGCTCGGTACCGGGCTCGTCATCCGACGCCGCCTCGTCACCGGGCGCTGACCCGGACCTGACCGATCGGGCGGGTCGAGCCTTCGGGCTCGGCCCGCCCGTCGTACTTCCACCACCACTACCCTGTTGAGGCCATGAGATCCGCGACCACCACGACCCTGCTGCGCTGTGCGGCCTTCGGCGCCGTCGGTGCCGTCATCCTCTTCCTCGTCAGCCCGCTGACGTCGACCGCCGCGGTGCTCAACCCGGTGCTCTACGCCGCGATCGCCGCCGTCACGATGGTGATGCCGATGCTCGCCAGGCACTGGACGGGCGTCCCCGGTGCGACGGTGCTCACCGCAGCCGTCACCGGACTCCTCGCACTGCCCGTCACGGCCCTCGGCCCGGCGATCATCGTCGCGCTCATCGTTCCAGCAGCGGCGATCGACCTGGTGCTCGCCCGCCGCCGTCTCCCCACCCGCGTGACGACCTGGCTTGCGGCTGGGGCCGGCGGCGTCGCGATCTGGGCGCTGTCCTTCGCGGTGATCTCGCCCGACCTCGTCTCGCCGGTGCTCGTCATCGTGCTGCTCGCGGTCCGCGTCGTGAGCTACGTCCTCGCCATGGAGCTGGCCGGTCTCGTCGCCGGGCGCCTCCGCCGATCCGGTGTGCGATCAGGGCGTCGCCGGGACGCCCACCGAGGATCCTCCGACGCCTGATCCGCGTCAGCGTTCGACAGCCGCGTTCCACCGGGGACGGTCGGGGTCGGCGTCCCACTCCTCCAGCACCGCTGCTCCGGAGGCGACCGGGAAGGTCGTGATCAGGCGCTCGTCGATGCCGTACACGAGCGCGACGGCGTCGGTGTCCGTCGAGTCGCCGAGCGCCAGACGCATCCGACCGGACGGGCCCTCGGCCGTCCGTACCGGTCGTGCGAGCAGGTCCTGCGCGGCCGCCGTCACCCGCGACAGCAGGGACGACGCACGAGCCCACGGGACGAACTCGTCGTCGGGGAGCCCGAACGCGCGCGCGAGCCTCCCGTCCAGCCAGCGGTCACGCTTCAACCCGTACGGCGTCGGGACCGACGAGAGCAGATAGCCGTAGACGTGGAGGAGCCCGGCGTTCCCGACGGGCCAGGCCGCGGCGAGGCCGGCGCGCGCATGGAGTGCCTCGAACAGCACACGAGGGATCACGGGCCCGCCCGTGTGCTCGTCGATGACGGTCGACGCACCCCACGAGGCGAACCGGCCTGCCGCCGTGTCCTCGTCGATCGCCGCACCCAACCAGGAGTGCTCCTCGAGCACGGTCGAGGGTTCGGTCTCTGCTCGTCGCGCGAGCTCCGTCATCATCACAGCACCACAGCATAGGCGGCTCGTGCGTCGGTGAATTCACCCGCCGTTCACCCGCCATGGTGATTGCGTCCACACTCGCCGTCCATGATGGACGCAGCGTCCGCAGGAGCGGCCGTGTGAACGAAACGCTCAGAAGGAGCGCCTGTGGCCCCCACCATCCTCTTCGATTTCGACGGCACCCTCGCCCTCGGCGACGGGCCGATCACGGCCTTCGCCCGCGCAATCGCCGAGCGCACCGGCGACACCGGATTCGCGATGCGCGCCGAGGCCGCCCTCGCCGCATTCACGAACGGCGAGACAGACGCCCGCGACGGGTACGACGCCGTGACCCGGATCGCCCGCGAAGCCGGCGTCGGCGCCGACGTCATCGGCGCGTCCTACGACGACTCCCGCGCGCTGCTCGGCTCGAGCGAAGCGGCGGTCGACTCCCCTGAGGGCCTGCCCGCGTTCCTCGAGACGTTGGGCGCCCACGCCCGACTCGTCCTGGCCACGAACGCCCCCGGCGACGGCATCACGGCGCTCCTCCAGTCCTGGGGCGTCGCCGAGGCGTTCGACGCCGTGCACTTCACCGTCGGGAAGCCGGCCGGACTCGTCCCGCTCATCCGCGACGCGCTCGCCGCCGGCCCCGTCCTCGCCGTCGGCGACATCGTCGAGAACGACCTCGCTCCCGCCGCCGAGCTGGGCGCCGACACCGCCCTCGTCGGCGCGACCTTCGAGCGCTCGACGGCCACCGCCACGATGCGTGGGCGGTCGCTCGCCGATCTGTACGAGCAGATCATCGCCTGGGCCGCAGCAGCATCGCGCTTCCCCGACGCCTCCCAGACCTCCACTCCCGCTCCGTCCGCCTCCTGATCACCCTCCACCCTCGAAAGGCATCCCGAACATGCGCAAGACCCTGCTCCTCACCGGCGTCGCGGCCGTCGCCGCCCTCGCCCTCGCCGGCTGCAGCCCCGCCGCCTCGTCCCCGTCGGCCACGGGCACGGCGTCCTGGCCCGACTCCATCACTATCTCGCTCGTGCCGTCGGTGGAGGGCGAGGACCTCGCCGAAGCACTCGACCCGCTCACCAGCTACCTGTCGGAGAACCTCGGCATCGAGGTCAACGGGGTCGTCGCGACCGACTACGCCGCGACCGTCGAGGCCCTCGGCAGCGACCAGGCGCAGGTCATCATCACCGACGCCGGCTCGCTCTACAACGCGACCGAGCGCTACGACGCGAACCTCGTCCTGCGCGACGTCCGCTTCGGCGCGACCTCGTACGCGTCGGTCGCCTACACGAACAACCCCGACAAGTACTGCGCCGAGGCCCCGGTCATGGTCACCTACGCGGCGAGCGACACCCCGCTCTCGTACTGCAACGGCATCGAGCCCGGCGCAGACGCTGCGACCGGCTCGGGACCGGCGGCGCTGAAGGCCCTCGACAAGATCTCGAAGGGCACCAAGGTCGCCTTGCAGGCCGCGACCTCACCCGCCGGATACCAGTACCCCGTGGTCGCCATGCGTGACGCCGGCATCGACACGGACGCCGACATCACCCAGGTGCCGGTCGAGGGCAACAACAACGCGGTCCTCTCCGTCTACAACGGCGACGCCGAGGTCTCGTTCGGCTACTGGGACGCGCGCACGACCGTCCTCAAGGAGGCGCCCGACGTCGCCGACAAGGTCGTCGCCTTCGCCTACACCGACATGATCCCCAACGGTGGCGTCGCCGTCTCGAAGTCGCTCCCGGCCGACCTCACCAAGCAGCTCACGAAGCTCATGGCGGGCTACGCGGACTCCTCCGACGCGGCGAAGAAGGTCATGTTCGACCTCGTCGGCCTCTCCGGCTGGACCGACAAGACCGCACCGGACGAGATCACCCGCTACGGCGAGATCCTCGACCAGTTCTCGAACTGACCTGCTCCAACCGATCGACCCTCTCCAGGAGTCCGGTGCATGAACACTGATCAGCATCGCGCGGAGGCCCGAGCCCAGCTCGCGGCCTCCGCGTCGTGGTCCATCCGTCTCGACGACGTCTCGGTCACCTACCCGAACGGCACGAAGGCGCTCCGCAACGTCTCACTCGACATCGCCGCCGGGGAGATGGTCTCCGTCGTGGGGCTCTCCGGCTCCGGCAAGTCGACGCTCATCCGCACGATCAACGGCCTCGTGCCGGCGACGAGCGGGACCGTCGCCGTCGGGCCGCACACCGTCACCGGTCTGCGCGGCCGGCAGCTCCGTCGGCTGCGCGGGCACGTCGGCATGATCTTCCAGGGCTTCAACCTGGCCGACCGGACGAGCGTGTACCGCAACGTGCTCGTCGGCCGGTTCGCCAGCACCCCGACGTACCGGAACGTCCTCGGCCTGACGACGGCTACCGACCGGGAGCTCGCGCTGCGCTCGCTCCAGTCGGTCGGCATGCTCGACAAGGTCTGGACCCGCGCGGCGCAGCTCTCCGGCGGGCAGAAGCAGCGTGTCGCGATCGCCCGCGCCCTCACGCAGCAGCCGAGCGTCATGCTCGCCGACGAGCCCGTCGCGAGCCTCGACCCGCCGACCGCGCACACAGTGATGAACGACCTGCGCCGAGTGAACACCGAGACGGGCCTCACGGTGCTCGTGAACATCCATCTCATGGACCTCGCGCGCACCTACACGACGCGCATGATCGGGCTCCGCGACGGCGAACTCGTCTACGACGGCTCCGCAGCCGACGCGACCGAGGCGGACTTCGAGCGGATCTACGGTCGCCCCATCCAGCCCGACGATCGGCTCGACCGATGACGGCGACCGGGACCGACGTGAAGCTGCCGTCCGGGACCGACTGGCAGCTGCCGCCCAGGCCGAGCACCCGGCTGCGGACCGCCCTCATCATCGGGGCCGTGGCCGCCTTCACGATCGCCACCTGCCTCCCGGCGATCGGCGGCGTGCAGCTCGACTTCGGCGCGCTCATCTCCCACTGGGACAACGGATCCGGGCTGCTCCTCCAGCTCTTCCAACCCGACGTCGCCTTCCTACCCCGCACGGTGCAACCGATGCTGGAGACGCTGCAGATGGCGCTCGTGGGTGCGGTGGCCGCTGCGCTGCTGTCCGTCCCGCTGACGCTGTGGGCGGCAGCCCCGACGAACCCGAACGGTCTGTCGCGTCGCATCCTGCGCGCGATCGTCAACGTCATCCGAGCGGTGCCCGACCTCGTCTACGCGACCATCCTCGTCGCCATGGTCGGCGTCGGTGCGCTGCCCGGCCTCCTGACGCTCTTCCTCTTCGACCTCGGCATCATCGTCAAACTCGTCTCGGAGGCGATCGACTCGGCCGACCACCCGTACATCGAGGCCGGCAAGGCCGCCGGTGGGACGCAGACGCAGATCAACCGCGTCACCGTCCTCCCGCAGGTCTGGCCGCTGTTCGCGAACCAGTGGCTGTACACCCTGGAGCTCAACGTCCGCATCTCCGCCATCCTCGGCATCGTGGGTGCCGGCGGCATCGGTCGGCTGCTCGACGAACGGCGGGCGTTCTACGCCTACGACGACGTCTCGGTGATCGTCCTCGAGATCCTCGTCGTCGTCGTGCTCATCGAGGTCGCGTCCAACCTGCTGCGGAGGCGACTCGTATGACCGCGAACGATCCGAACCCCGTGCTCCCCCGCCGTCCCTCGCGACTCGTCCCGACCATCGCGGCCGTCGCCGTCGGGATCGTCGTCATCGCCGCGACCGCCGGCCTGCCGATCGACTGGCGCGACCTCGGCACCGTCCCGGCGCAGCTCGTGCACTTCGGCGGGCTCATGTTCGAGAGCCCGAACTGGGAGAAGCTGCCGCGGGCCCTCACCGAGATGTGGCGGTCGATCTCGATGGCCTGGATCGGGGCCATCCTCTGCGTCCTCGTCTCGATCCCGCTCGGCATGCTCGCCGCAGGGTCGGTCGGTCCGGTCTGGCTGCGGCTGCCGTTGCGCGGGGTCTTCGCCGTCATCCGCGCGGTCCCGGAGGTGATCATCGCCCTCATCCTGCTCACGATCACCGGGCTCACCCCGTTCACGGGTGCGCTGGCCCTCGGGATCGCCGGCATCGGCACCCAGGGGAAGTGGGTCTACGAGACGATCGAGTCCGTGCAGGAGGGCGCCTCGGAGGCCGTCCGCGCGGCCGGTGGCGGTACCGCCGAAGTGACGCGCTGGGCGCTCTGGCCTGCCGCCGCCCCGGCACTGCTGTCGCTCGCGCTCTACCGGTTCGAGATCAACATCCGCACCTCGGCGGTCCTCGGGCTCGTCGGCGCGGGCGGGATCGGCAGCATGCTGGCGAACTACACCAACTATCGCCAGTGGGATACAGTCGGGATGCTGCTGATCGTGGTGGTCGTCGTGACCATGACGATGGACGCGATCTCGGGTGCCATCCGACGCCGGATCACCCGGGGCCCCGGCATCGCCCGCACCACCCGTACCGCCCTTCCCGCCCGCACGACGAGGAGCCGCAATGTGGACAGGGTCCGCTGACGCCCCGCCGACGGCCAGGATCGCGATGCTCGCGCCGTCGCTCCAGCCGAGCGAACGCCGGGTGGCCGAGACGGTGGCCGAGGACATCGAGGCGAGCATCGAACGCACCGCCCAGGAGGTCGCCGACCTCGCCGGCGTCGGCCGCGCCACCGTCATCCGCACCGCGCAGTCGCTCGGGTACGAGGGCTACCCGCAGCTGCGGGTCGCCCTCACCCGCGAGGTCGCGCTCGGGACACCGACCGCCCGCGACGACGGCGACGACACGATGCTCGGCACCCTCCGCGCGGCCGTCGACCACTTCGCCGGTCGCCTCGGCCAGACGACGTCGGCGATGACGGAGGAGACGCTCGAACGGTTCGTCCGCGTGCTCGATGAGGCGCCGAGACTGCTCATCGCGGCGAACGGCCTCTCTTCACCGCTCGGTTCCGATCTGGCGATGCGGCTCATCTCGGCCGGCCGACCGGCGGAGTACCTGCCCGACACGCTCGGGCAGCAGATCGCCGCCACCCACCTCGGCCCGGGCGCGGCGTGTCTGGTCCTGTCAGGCTCGGGCGCGAACCGGGCGTCCGTCGACGTGGCCGCGGCAGCTCGAGCGAGTGGCGCGACCGTCCTCGCGATCACCTCGTTCCCGCGATCGGCCGTCGCCGAACTCGCCGATGTCGCGCTCGTGGTCGCCCCCATCGACGCCACCTTCCGGGACGAACTCGTGCACACCTCCCGGGCCGCCATCATGCTCGTGACGGAATCCGTGGTCGGTCTGCTCGTGGGCCGACGGGGCGATCGTGCGCAGCGCGCCCAGTCGGCGACGCTCGCGGTCATCAGCGGCTCGCTGTCGGACGACGCCTCGGACTGACCAGGCTCGGGCTGTTCCGATCGGCACCGGACCGGGCCGGTGCCGGGATCCGCGAGAATGTTCTCCATGCCCCGTCACCGACTGCGTCGTCACCTGCTCACCGCCGTGATCGCGGCCACCGGTTCCCTGCTCGCCCTCACCGGCTGCGCGGGCCCAGCCACGACACCCACCGCGGACACCGACGCGACGCTCCGCGTGGGTCTCGTCCTCGAGCCGTCGGACCTGAACATCCGGACGACCTCCGGCGTCGCACTCGAGCAGGTCCTCATCGACAACGTCTACCAGGGGCTGGTCTCGCGCACACCGGACAACGAGATCGTCGACACCCTCGCCGAACGCCACGAGGTCAGCACCGACGGGCTCACCTACACCTTCGTCCTCCGCGACGGCGTGACCTTCCACGACGGCGCTCCACTGACCGCCGCCGACGTGGTCGACTCGCTCACGCAGGTGCAACAGAACGCGGCGTTCGTCGACCACCTCGACCTGGAACAGCTCCAGAGCGTCACGGCGGTCGACGACCGCACCGTCCGCCTGCAGCTCAGCTCCCCCGACTCCGACCTGCTGTGGGCGCTGACGGGTCGCGCGGGGCTCGTCCTCCAGGCCGGGGCCGACAACGACCTGTCGACGACGGCGAACGGCACCGGCCCGTTCACGCTCGCGTCCTGGAAGCAGGGCGACAGCATCACCGTCGAGCGGAACGACGACTACTGGGGTGACGCTCCGAAGGTGAAGGAGGTCGTCTTCAGCTACATCCCCGATTCGTCCTCGGCCGTCAACGCGACGCTCGCCGGCGAGGTCGACGTGCAGATCGGTATCGATGCGAACCTGCGGGACCAGGTCGCTCGTACCGACGGCCTGACGATCGTCGAGGGGAAGACGACCGACAAGTACACCCTCGCCTTCAACAACCAGCGCGCACCGCTCGACGACCCCCTCGTCCGGCAGGCGCTCCGCACGGCCATCGACCACGCTGCGATCGTCGAGGCGGTCGGCGGCGCCGCGGCCCTGCAGTACGGACCGATCCCGGAGCTCGACCCCGGCTACGAGGACCTCAGCGACGTCGTGACCTACGACCCGGAGGCGGCGAAGGCGCTCCTCGCCCAGGCCGGCCAGGAGGACCTCGCGCTCACGCTCACCGTCCCGAACCACTACGGCACCGCCGCCACCAACGTCCTGGTGTCGCAGTTCAAGGCCATCGGCGTCACCCTCACGGTCGACAGCGTCGAGTTCCCCACGTGGTTGAACGACGTCTACACGAACCACGACTACGACCTCAGTCTCGTGAACCACGTCGAGGCACGCGACATCCGGCACTGGGCGGACCCGGACTATTACTTCGGCTACGACAACCCGACGGTGCAGTCGTTGGTCGCCGAGGCCAGGGCTGCGACCGACCCCGAGGTCGCCGACGAACGACTCCGCGAAGCCGCAGCGCTGGTCTCGAAGGACCACGCCGCAGACTGGCTCTACACCGGGATCACCCTCACCGTCGTGCGCGACGGCGTCACCGGTTTCCCCACCGACTTCGTCAGCGAGCACCTCGACCTCCGGGACGTCGCCGTCACCGACTGATCGGTGGCGGGAGGCTAGTCGCGCTCGGCGGTGCGCGTGGCGGAGGACACCAGGTCGTCCTTCGGCAGCGGTGTCCGGTCGGCGAGGGCCCGCATCCACGCCTCCGTCGTCGCGACCGCGGCGAAGTTCGAGTCGAGCAGCGCCATGAGGGTCGTGTGCACCGTCTTCGCGTCGACGGACCCGGCCCCGTTCTCGAGGTTGATGGCCCCGGTCGCGTCGGAGAGCACTTCCACCTCGATACCGAGTTCCTCGGCGCCCGCCGCGGACGCGATGACGCAGTTGTTCGTCATGTACCCGACGAGCGTGACGGTGTTCACGCCCTGCTCGCGCAGCCACGCTTCGAGGTCCGTCCCGGCGAAGACCGAACCGTACTGCTTCACGACGCCCTTCCAGGACGGCTGCGCGCGGCGGACGACCTCGGGGTGCAGCTCGAAGGCGCTCGTTTCCGGGTCGAAGACCGGTGCACCGCTGCCGGATGAGTGCTGGACGACCACGACGGGCACCCCGGCCGTCGTCGCCGCGTCGATGGCGGTCGCGATCCGCAGGATCGACTCCTCGCGCGGCGGGTACTGGATCGCGAGCGGACCGGCGAAATACTCCTGCTGGACGTCGATCAGGATCAGGGCGCGACGGGTCGTGGTCACAGGGGAACTCCTCGGTTCGGTGATGGCATCGGCACGACGCCGGTTCCATCCTCCCTCGGAAGCGATCGACGCGCGCCACCGATAGTCTCGGCGCATGGGGATCAGGGGTGCGGGGATGCGGTCGGTCGGGATCAGTGCGGGACTCGCCGTGATGGTGGTGCTGTCAGTGTCGGCGTGCGCGTCGTCCGCGACACCGAACGCGTCGCCGACCTCCAACGCACCGAGCGCCCCGGCGTCGGCCGATCTTCTCGCGTGCAGCGACCTCGCGTCGCTCGACACGGTCGCCGGCGTCCTCGCCGCTGAACCGGCGGACGTCGTCGAGGCCGTGCAACCGTCAGACGCCGTGGATCTGGCCGTCCTGACGGCGGCCGGTGGCCTCGCCTGCTCCTGGCGGGTGGGTGCCGGACAGCAGATGATCGGCGACGGAGCGGGCGACTGGGCCTACCTCTCGATCGAGATCCTGCCGGGCGCTGCCGACGACTGGGCACCGCCCTACGCCGGCGACACACCGTCCGAGGACACGAGGACGATCGCCGGTGTCGAGGCGACCACCTCGTCGGGCGAAACCGGATGGCGCGTGTCGGCGCCCGTCGGCTCGGCCTGGGTCGAGCTGTCGATCACCGCCTCCGGACTGACCTCCACAGGCAGCCGGTTCGAGGGCACGCCGTCGGGCGAGGTCCTCGACAACCTCGCCACGGCGGCGGAGACCACCTTCACGACGATGGAGCCCGCCTCCGAGGCTCAGCTCGCCTGGCCCGCGCTCGCGCCACGCGAAGGCGACGCGACCTGCGACGGCGGGCTGGACGAGGCCGGGATCGTCTCCGCACTGCAGTACGGCGAGGCCACCACCACCTACACCGTCATCGACCCACGGGCCCAGCCGATCGGCGACCTGGAGGATGCGGCGAGCGCCCGCGTCGGTGCGTTCAGCTGCGAACTCTTCGCAGAGGGCTTCGGGTACACCGACATCCTGGTCGTGCGCGACGGCGCGACGATCATCGACGAGCTGGCAGCCCAGCCCGACATGGCGGCGGCGCTCGAGCCGGTCACCCTCGAGGGCGCGGTCGACGGCGAGTCGGCACTCGTCGCGCGCCGCATGGACGGTCCGCGGTCGCCGCTCTACCTCACCGTCGGTGAGACGTTCTACGCCGTCAGCTCCGGCGACGGCGCGCAGACGGTCGCCGAGGCGATCATCGCCCAGACGCGGTGACGGCCGGCAGAGCGGTCACTCGGTGTCGAATCCGCAGGTCTGGATGGTCCAGGCGATGAACGCCTGACAGTTCGGGTCGGTCGCGGCGCTCTGCACGGCCTGCGACTCGGTGAACCTCGGGTCGAGCCCGACGTCGGAGACGAGGCTGTCGGCCGGGAACTCGGCGAGGATCGCGGCGGTCTCCTCAGCGGACGTCGCGAAGACTTCGGCACCGGCTGCGACCTCGGCGCTCACACCGTCCAGGGGCAGGAGGTCGCGGATGGTCGTGACCTGCGCCTGCACGGCCTCGAGGTCCTCGCCGACGGTGCCCGACTTCGCGGTCGCCGCCGCCCGGTTGGCCGCGCAGAACGCCGTGTAGTCGGCGGGCCCATCCGCAACGTCGGCGGTCGCAGTAACGGTGGGGGTCGACGACGGCGTCGCGGAGTCGCGATCCTCGCTGGACGGTGCAGAGCATCCCGCGAGGAGGCCGGCGACGAGGAGGGCGGAGCCCCAGACGAAGGCGAGTCGGCTGCGGTGCGGTGCGGTCATGAACGAGGTCCCCTTCATCGGTCTGCGAGTCGGCGCCATCCATGTTGCCGCACCCGCGCGCGGTCCGGAAGGTCCGCGGCGCGGTCCGGAGCGTGATCTCGTATCGTTGATCGACGTGAGTACCTCCCTTCCCACGACGTTCCCGCTGTCCACCGACCGACTCGTCCTCCGCCTGCACGAACCGTCGGACGTCTCCTGGTTGCTCACGGTCTACTCGCGCCCGGACGTCGCCACCTACCTCCTCGACGAGCCGTGGACGGAGGAGGTCGCACGGACGAAGAGCGCCGAGCGGCTGCAGCGCACCGGCCTGGACAGCCCGGCGCGTGCGCTCGCCCTCATCGTCGAGCACGAGGGTGCGCCGGTGGGCGAGGTCCTGCTCTGGTACACCGACCACGAGCGGGGCGTCGCCGAGATCGGCTGGGTCCTCGACCCGGCGCACGGCGGAAAGGGGTTCGCGAGCGAGGCCGTCGGTGCTGTACTCGACGTTGCGTTCAGCACCCCGGGGATGCACCGGGTCGCTGCACAGCTGGACGGGCGGAACACGGCGTCGGCGCGACTCGCGGAGCGGGTCGGCATGCGGCACGAGGCCCACCTCCGGCAGAACTGGTGGAGCAAGGGCGAGTGGACCGACACGGTCGTCTTCGGCCTGTTGGCGAGCGACCGCAGCTGAGGCAGATGGCCCGACGACTCAGCGGCGCTCCTGATCGATGATCAAGAGCGGGTCGCCGAGCGCCAGACGCTGCAGCACCTCGTCCGTCGTCGACCGCTTCGCCTCCTCGACATCGGTGTCGGTCAGCGCGACCGCCTGCCAGAAGGCGACCCGGCCGTTCGGCGTCTCGACGGGAGCCACCACCGGGTCGGCGGTGACCGCAAGGGTCGTGAGGGCGCCGTCGGGATCATCGGTCACGCCGTTGGCGAGCCGGATCCGGTCCCCCAGCCACAGCTCCTGCGGCCCACTCCGCACGTACTGCGCGAGGACGATCAGCGCGCGGTACGGCCACTGGGGCGGCGTCTCGTCCGATGGCGACCGGCGCACGCGCATCGTGAGCTCGTACCCGAAGCCGCTCGTCGTCGGATCGTCGGAATCCTTGCCCCACAGTTCGGTGAGCCCGTAGGTGACGTAGAACCAATGGTCGGGGCCCGGCAACGCCGAACACCCCTGCAGGGCGGACCCGAAGTGCAGTCCGGGCGAGTAGGCGACATGGAACTCGCGGGCACCCGGGTAGTGCTGCGACACCGCCTGCGTGACGGCGTCCCATCCACGCTCATCGAGGTCGTCGAGGTCGTCAGCCTTGGCGGGCTCCGGCTCGCTCGCGGCGGGTGACATCGGTGGCTGCTGGGATTTGCGTCGGAAGAAGCCCATGCGACGAGTGTAGACATCGGTCGTCGACGGACGGCCGGCGGCCATCGACCGTTCCCGCGGCTGTCTTGCCGTGAGCGTGCGAGCGATGCCCCTCCGGCCTCGACGGCGAAGGCTGCGGGAGGACTAGAGTGCTGGCGAAACGGTAGGCGCGACGATGCGGAGGACCGATGAATTCCGAGACCCTCGTGCTGCTCGCCGTATCCGTGCTGGTCGCCGGGTCGTGCGCACTGTTGTTCGTCGTCGACAGCCGTCGGTCGCTCTCCGGGCGGTACATCAACCTCTGGCTCACCGCCTCGATGCTCGCCGTCCTGTGCACCGCTTCCTACCTCGCCGCGACGGGGCTGGGGCATCCGCCCCTGGTCGTGGCGTTGGGGAACGGCGCCATGGTCGGCGCTGTCGGATTCGTCTGGCTGGGCTGCCAGGCGTTCAACGGCCGACGGATCCGGTTCTGGCTGGTCGTCACGGTGGTGCTGATCGTCATGATCCTGACGTTCCTGCCCGAGTCCCGAGGTCCGAACTGGGCGGGGGTCGTCCCGAAACTGCTGAGCCTGAGCCTCTTCGCCGTGCTGACCGCTGTCGAATCGCGGAGGGGTCTCTTCGGGTCGTTCCGAGTGAGCTGGGCGATGACCATCGTGCACGCACTTCACGCGTCCTACAGCGGTGCGCGGGCCGTCGTTTTCGGTCTCCAGGGTCCCCGTGGCGGTGTGTTCGAGCGGTATTTCAACACCGAGATCACGACGGTGATCAACCTGGTGTTCGTCGTCGTCACCACGTTGGTCCTGGTGTTCCTGCGAATCGAAGAGCTCTCCAGCCGGCGGGCAAGCGGAGGACCCGGTTGCTTCACGACGGTCCGTCGGCTCTGGGCACTCCATCGTGACCACCCGGGTTCCGTGGTCCACTCCATCGAGATCGTCGATCTGACCGTGGTCAAAGACGCCTACGGCGTGGCGCACGCGAACGATCTCGTGAGTCGGCTGATCGACAGTGTCGTCCAGTCGAGTCCGGGTGCCCAAGCCGTTGCCAGCACCCGCCGAGGCACCGTCCTGCTCCTGCTGCCTGACGGACACGGCAGCGTGGAGGCGAAGGTCGACGCCGCGATCGAGGACGCCTACTGGAAGCAGTCGGTTGCGCTTGTCGACGGGTACGCGAGCACCCTGCGGATCACGACGCTCTGAGCGGCACCGCCGCAGTCGACCAGACGGGATCAGCTGATGCCCCCCCCTCACCGGCACCCGGGCCGAACGGCGCTCACCACCAGAAGGGCGCTTGCGTCACGTAGGGGGATTCGAGCCTGGCGACCTCGTCGTCCGTCAGCTGCACGTCGAGCGCGGCGGCGGCATCCGTGAGGTGTGCCGGTTTGGTGGCACCGATGATGGGAGCTGCGACCGTCGGGTTCCGCAGGACCCAGGCCAGTGCGACCTGCGCCATCGGGATGCCTCGCTCGACCGCGATCTCCTCGACGGCGTCGATGATCGGGCCGTCGGCGTCCGTGTCGAACGCCTTCGCCACCTCGTCGATGTTCGAGCGGTCCGTGGCTGCGCCGCGCGGCCGAGCGAGTCGTCCTTTGCCGTTCGGCGAGTAGGGCGTGAGGCCGACTCCGGTGTCCGCGCACATCGGGATCATCTCCCGTTCCTCTTCGCGTTTCAGCAGGTTGTACTGGTTCTCCATCGCGACGAAGGGCGTCAGCCCGCCCACCGCTGCGGCCGTCTGCAGCTTCGCGAACTGCCAGGCGTACATGGAGGAGGCGCCGAGGTAGCGCACCTTCCCCGCGCGGACGATGTCGTCGAGCGCTCGCATCGTCTCCTCGACCGGGGTCTCCTCGTCGAAACGGTGGACGTAGTACACATCGATGTGGTCGGTCCCGAGTCGTCGCAACGACGCGTCGACCTGTTCGAGGATGGCCGTTCGGGAGAGTCCCGATCCCCCGGGCCCGTCATGCATCCTCCCCGAGACCTTCGTCGCGAGGACGATGTCCTCACGGCGGCTGAACCGCGTGATAGCGCGTCCGACGTACTCCTCACCGCTGCCCTGTTGGTAGACGTTCGCGGTGTCCCAGAACGTGATCCCCAGCTCGACCGCCTGCCGGAAGAACGGCGCGGACGCCGCTTCGTCCAGGGTCCAACGGTGGAGTCCGCGGTTCGGATCGCCGTAGGTCATGCAACCGAGTGCGAGGCGGCTGACGCGGAGGCCGGTCGCTCCGAGGCGGGTGTACTCCATGGTCGGTGCTCCTTGCTTCAGTGGTGGGGCGAGGGGTGTTCGGAGGTGGCCGCCCAGCTGGCGAGGAGTTTGAGTGACTCCTCGCTCGGTGAGCCGGGTTCGGCGCTGTAGATCAAGAAGTTCAGGCCGGGCTGGTCCATCGGCTCCATCGCCTCGTAGATCATGCGGAGCTCGCCGACGACCGGGTGATGGAACACCTTCTCGCCGGACGTGTGATGGCGGACGTTGTGCGCGCCCCAACGGACGCGGAACTCCTCGCTGCGCGTGGACAACTCACCCACCAGGTCCTGCAGTGCCCGATCGTGCGGGTTGCGCCCTGCCTCGGTGCGGAGGATCGCGACGTTGATGTCGGCCGAGGTCGACCAGCTCGGGTAGAACGCCTCCGCGAGGTCGCGGTGCAGGAACACGAACCGAGCCAGGTTCACCGGGCGCTCCGGGAGCGCGTAGAGGTCGGCGTACAGCGCGCGGAAGAGCGCGTTCTCCGCAAGGACGTCCATGCGGCCGTTCCGGACGAACGCCGGGCCTGCGGTGATGGAGTCGAGGGCGAGTTGCATACCGGGCCGCACGCCGGCCGGCGCAGACCGTCGGCGTGCCCGGATCGGCGATTCGTTCGCCGCCCGAGCGAGGTCCACGAGGTGGGAGCGCTCCGCGTCGTCCAACCGCAGCGCGGAGCCGATCGCGTCGAGGACCGCCTCCGACACCCCCGAGAGGTTCCCGCGCTCGAGACGCGAGTAGTACTCGACGCTCACTCCGGCGAGCATCGCGACCTCGGTGCGGCGCAGCCCCGGGACGCGTCGGTTTGTCCCGCCAGGCAGCTCCACCTGCTCGGGCGCGAGTCGGTCCCTGCGAGTCGTCAGGAACTCGCGCACCTCGTCTCGATTGTCCATGCCGACAACGATATGACGCGGCCTCCGGCGCTGGGGTGTTCCCGCAGGACACCCATCCTCGACCTCGTGGAGGCCGTCCGGGCAGGCACGCAGCGTCTCCCGTGCTCGCGCCGCCCCGAGACGTGCCCTGGCGGAGTATCCCTGCTTCGTCGCCGGTGGTGTGTGATCGAGGGATGCAGATCGACCACGGGAACGCGGCAGCACACCGCGTGTCATCACCGACCTCGGACGATGGCCTCGCCGACCGTGCAGGCCGGAAGCCGCGACAACGCCTGACGCTGCTGCTGGCTGCGCTCGGGTTCTTCCTGATCACCCTCGACATCCTCATCGTCACCATCGCGCTCACCAGCATCGCGCGAGACCTCGGCGGAACGACGGCATCCCTGCAGTGGGTGATCGACGCCTACACGGTGCTGTTCGCGGCCCTCCTGCTCCTCGCCGGCAACCTCTCGGAGCGGTTCGGTGCGAAGCGGGCGTTCGGCGTCGGCATCACCGTCTTCCTCGTCACGTCGATCGCGTGTGCGGAGGCCCCGTCGATCGGTGTCCTCATCGCCGCTCGAGCCCTGCAGGGTGCCGGAGCGGCGTTGATGCTGCCGGCGTCCATGGCGCTCATCCGTGAGGCGTTCCCAGGAGCTCGCGAGCGCGCTCGCGCGCTGGGTGTCTGGGCGGTCGGCGGCGCGGTCGCCACCGCACTCGGGCCGGTCCTCGGTGGCGCGTTGACGACGCTCGACTGGCGACTGGTGTTCGCGATCAACCTGCCCGTCTGCATCATGATGCTCCTGCTGCTCAGGACGGTCGCGTCGTCCCCGTCACGGCCCGAGCCGTTCGACTGGGCCGGACAGTTCGTCTGGCTCATCGCGTCGACGGCGTTGGTGTTCGGACTCATCGAGGGCGGGGCGGACGGGTTCGGCAGTCCCGTCGTGGTCGCAAGCCTCGGCGTCGCGCTGGTCGGCATCGTCGGCTTCCTCGTCATCCAGGCCAGGAGCGCGCACCCGATGATGCCGTTGGATCTGTTCCGATCGATCGGCATGCGCATCGCCCTCGCCGTCGGATTCGCGTTCATGGTGAGCAACTTCGGGACGGTGTTCGTCCTGAGTCTGTTCCTGCAGCAGCAGCTCCAGCTGCCGCCGCTGCTCGCGGGCCTGGTGTTCCTCCCGTCGGCCCTCTTCGCCGTCGTCGGCAACATCGTCAGTGGCACCATCGCCAACCGGTTCGGGGTGCGCGTCCCGATCGTGGCGGGGTTGCTCCTCATGGTGGTCGGGCTCGTCGGCACCGTCGCCACCGCGCACCTGGGGTCGCCGATCTGGGTGGGTGTCTTCGCGTGCTTCACCGCCGCGGGAGGCTCCGTGGCGATGCCGCCGGTGACTTCCGTCGTGCTCGCCAGCGTCCCGGCATCGCGCGCCGGCACCGCGAGCGCGGTGTTCAACACCTTCCGCCAACTCGGCGGTGCGGTCGCCATCGCGGTCTTCGGGGCGCTCCTCACCGGCTCGAGGGGCTTCATCGCCGGGCTGCAACTCAGCCTCGTCATCGCCGCGGGGCTCATCCTCCTCACCGCGATCGCGAGCGTGTTCATCAGGCCGGCGGACGGGTCGTCATGACGCCGCAGTCGACCTGACGGGTTCAGTCAGTGTCGTCATCGATGCCCGGCGTGCGGCCGGGGTCGATGCCCAGCCGCTCCTCGGCCCGCTCCACGTCGGCGAACCGCTGCCCTTCGACGACGAGCAGCACCTTCTTGGGCACCGTCTTGAGCCAGATCCTGCCGCCGTTCGCCAGTTCCCAGTGAGGGTCTCCGCCCTGGGATCCGGCGGGCTGACCAAGGTGCCCGCTCAGCGCCGACTGCAGCGCCTGAGCGGCACTCCGCAGCGCGCCGGGGTCGTCGCTCTTGTCGGAGACAGCGATCACGACCTGGGCGATCGCTTCAGCTGCGACGAGCGAACGAACGGTCGGCAGGTTCACCGGATACCCGGAACGGTGTTGGACACCGCTCGACGTCTCCAGTTTGAGCTGCCACCCGAGACGCTCCGCGAGTGCCGTGAAGTCGTCGCGACCGAGCGGCCACGACACCGACGTGAAGGCTTCGCAGACTGCACCGATCTGTGCGTCCGTAGCTCTGGCGAGTGCATCCATCCGGTCATCCTACGGCTGACTCCGCACCGGATTCGGCGGCGGCGGACGAGACGCCCCGAAAACCAGAACAGCTGCTGACCTGGAGAATCCAGGGCAACGGCCGAGTGAAGCTGATGGAGCCGCCGAAGGGAATCGAACCCTTGAAATCCCACTCAACTTCGAAATTTAGCCTTGGCTAGATGACGTGCTGCCTGTCGCTCTGACCGAGGCGGTGGCATCACCTGGCTCAGAGGATGTTGGACAACATCCACTGGTCCATCGAGCATGCCGTCGAAGTAGTCGCCCTTGGGCGAAGACTTCCCGCTGGATCCGAACGCGCGGGTGTTCTCCAACGGTCGGTCACCCTGGCGCAAGCCGCCCGTGATCAATGGCAAATCCTTCCGGCTGGGCTCGTACCGCAGCATCCCGGAGAGGCCTTGCTGCACTGTCCCGCGCGCGGACACGCCTCTGGGTCCGAGACTTCCTAAAAACGGGCGGAGCCTTCCCCTCGGTCGAGGGTCTGTGCGTTTTGCGATCCCTATCGCCGGTTAGGCGAACGGATCGTCCTCAGTGTGGGATGCCAGGGTGCCCATTACGGGACGTCTCAGGCCCGTCGACGTCGCCAACCGTCGAGGGTGCCCGCGGAAGCGCGCTCAGCCACTCCCCCGAACACATCCGGGCGCCCCGCAGCCTCCCACTCCAGATAAGTGTGGTCCCCGTCGACCGCACACCAGCACGGCAGCCTCACTGTCTCCCTCGACTTCGTCGTCGCGAAGAGCTCGAAGTGCAGGGCGCCGAACAGCATCGGATCAACCCATGGCATGGCGATGGGTTCGGGAGAGTCGTCAAAGGACGAGATAGCAGGCAACATAACTCCTTTGGGTAGAGATGGAAGGTCGCAGATGTAGACCACGTCGACAGTCGTTCGTGACGTCGCCTTGCTCGAACCGCGACCGTGACAGCGTGGAGATCCTGCCCGTCGGGAAAGAGCACTCGGCGCGTCACATGAAGTGCGGGGTTCGGGCTCCGCAACGGGAATCGTGAAACACACCTAGGCACTGACGAATCGAGCCGCCATGGGCTCGCGGGTGGCGCGGCCCGAATGCCCCCGCTCCCAGACGACGATGGCCGACCCAATCCACCTCTCCACGCACTCCGAATACCCCCCATCTGGGCCTCACTGACGAGACCCGATTGATACCCGGGGGGGGATCATGACGAATTGCATTTCTACGGTGCTCACTCAGCTCGCAGCTCAGCGAAACAGATTGATCGCGCTGCTACGGCCGCACTGCGGCCATCTCGACCCCGAAGACCTCATTGCTGAAGCGACCCTGCGCTTGGCTGAACGTCTCGCGGCCGGCGAGCAAACACCAGAACACCCGACCGCCTATGTACTGCGTTCGGCGAAGAACCTCGCCATCGACCACTACCGCTCAGCTCGCGCACGCGAAATTTACCTAGACCCCCACGACACGGCGCAAGAACCGCTGCTTACCCACCACGACGACACACTCCGCCACCGAATCGAGATCGGCGGCGACGCCGCCCTTGTCCGTCAAGCATTCCTCGGCCTCTCCAGCGAGCAACAGCGCATTCTTGTCGAGACAGCCGTCCACGGCCGCCCACCCAGAGATCTCGCCTCGGAATTCGGCACCCGCGCAGCCCTCATAGCCACAGCAGCGCACCGCGCCCGCCGAGCGCTCGGCAATGAAACACTTCGGCTCCTCCTCATGCGAGGAGACACTGAATGTCAGCGCCATGCCAGGCGGATCTCCACCAGAGCCGCGACTCTCCCCAGACACGCAGCCAACCATCTGTACAGTTGCAAGACCTGTCAGGAACACGTTGACGAATTCAACGCACTCAGGACCGTCGCGGAGTGAGAAGTAGAGACCCAGACGACGGCCGCTCACCTCTCCGGCTCGACGCAAAGGCCAAGTGATCGGACGACTGACTGTCGCATAATCGCTCGTTTCGGGGACGAGGTCCGGAACACCTCCCAGTTGAGTGCGTCTCGTATGCCAGTAGAAACATCGACGACTCGATGTCAGCCGATTCCCACGAAGTATCTAGCGGTCATCGGCGGCCCACTGCTGATGCCCGCACCCGTGCCCACCGGCAGGTTCCATCTCTCAAACTCGTTGTCACCACCCGCTGGTCTCTCCGCAGTCTGGTCACGGTCGGTGCCCCAAGTTGCACTCGCGCGCTCGGCCCCATTAGCTCGGCGATGAGTTGTGCTCGCTGTCCCGCACAGTTGTCAATCAGAATCGACGGGTCCAAGGAGGGGAAGCACTGCGCCTGGCTCGTGGGCGATGATTCGGACGTACCGGTTGGGTCCAGAGAGATCATCGCGGAGCAAGAGGCCCCCGATATGGAGCTGGCTTCCTGAGCGCACGACTTCACCCACGAGCAGTCGAGTGCGACTGATCAGCCTCGAAGCCACGATGACTCGATCTCCGGCCTGCACCAGCGCTGGGTCTCTTACGGTTGGGTTCTCGGTATCAGGGATGCTCATGGTTCGGTCTCCGTCGCTGCGTGGTGCCGCGATCCTTCGTGTAGGTAGCTCTGTAGACGGTGACGGGGGCGAATCGTGACGGCGTTCGAGCGGCGACCACCGCCGCCGCATCTGGTGCATCGTTGGCGGCGACTATCCGCTTTACGAAAGTGCGTCGCGCACAGGCGTCACAAAACGGGGTCATCGTCGTCTGAACTGGTGGGCTTCACGAGTTGCCGTCATCAGCGCTTGTTATGCGTTGCGGTTATCCGAAGAGCTCTGAACCTGATAGCCACCTGGCCTCGAGAGGACCCGATGAACAGCTTCCACCTCTTTCGGAGCGATACTCCGACTGCGATCCGACGGCGAGTAGCCGATGAGAGACTAGGCGCCTCGCGCGGTTTCGCTCGACTCGTGCACTATCCGGCGGCGCGTGAAGTCCGTCTACACGCTCCCTCGATCCGGACAATCGGCATGATGCTCGTCATGATGCTGCTGGTCTCTTTGCTCTCAGCGTTTCAGATGATTGCCGCCCCGACCGCGCGAGCAGCAACAGTCTCATGCACGAATACGATCTACTCAGTCGACTGGGACTCGGGTAACGTCCTACAAATCGCGTTGGGATCGAGCGGCCAGGCCGCTAACGCAGCAGTCAGCACAACGGTCGGTGATCTCGGCGCGAACGGCACCGCTCGCTACAACGCACTGGCGCTCTCATCGGATGGAACAACGCTGTTCGCGGCGGACCAGACCACCGGTAACTTCGTCTACCGCATGGACGTCACGACCGGGGCGGTGCAAGCGTTCCCTGTTTTGGCAAATATCTCCGGGTCAATCATCGGCGGCGCAGTGAACCCGCAGAACGGTTACTACTACATCCTCACTTACGGAACCACGCCGTCGCTCTACGCGTTCAATCCGACCACCAACTCATGGATTGGCCTTGTCGCATCGTTCTCGGGGACAGCGGCCGGCATGAACGGAACCAACATCTCCGATTTCGCTTTCGACTCAAATGGAATCGGGTTCTTCACCGCCAATACGACATCGAACGGGCACTCCTTGTACCGTTGGACCGGCCCGGTGCCAAGCGCTGCAGGCAACGCCTCCCTCGTTCCAGTCCTCATCACGCCCAACCTGCTTGCAAACGACAATGCCATCGGATCCTTGGCGTTCGGGTCAAACGGAAACCTCTATCTGGGCCAGATCGCCTCCCCGCAAATCACCCAGCTCAACTCCACTACGGGTGACGTCATCGATCGTTCCGGAGCGCCGATCCCTGGCCGACCAGTCGACTTCGCATCCTGCTCCTCACCGAACACCCTGACGGTGCAGAAGAACATCGTCAGCCGGGCACAAGCAGCTGACCAGTTCGCCATGAGTATCGGCGGCTTGCAGACTCCAGTCACAGCGACCACAACCGGAACATCGACGGGCGTCCAGGACCAACGAGCGGGAACCGTAGTGGTGGCGCCCGGCGAGTCTTACCCCGTCTCCGAGACCGCATCGTCCGGCGCTTCGCTCACCGACTACTCCACCACCTGGCAGTGCCTCAACACGGCTGGAGCTGTCATCAGTTCGGGCGACGGCGCATCCTTCACCTACTCGCCGCCCCCGTCCGTAGGTGGCCGAGGACAAGCAGTGACATGCACTTTCTCGAATGCGGCCCTAACACAGGCGTACACCGTCACCAAGTCGGCGTCCACACCCACAACAGTTGCGGGCGCCACGCTCACCTACACCGTGACAGTGCAGAACACGGGAGCTCGCGCGTACACGAGCAACAACCCCGCGTCATTCACCGACGATCTGACCGACGTCCTCGACGACGCAACCTATGCCAACGACGCCACTGAGGGCGCAACCATCACTGGGAACACCTTGTCGTGGGCCGGCACACTCGCGGTCGGACAAACACGGACCATCACCTACTCCGTCATTCCCAAGACCCCCGGTCAAGGCAACGCGAACCTCATCAATGCGGTGACCCCGACTGGCACCGGAGGCACGTGTGCCACGCCTGGCGGATGCACGACAACCACCCCGGTGCAGGCACTTCGCATTTCAAAGGTCGCCGACCAAAGCGATGTCGTTCCGGGCCAGACGATCGCCTACACGGTGACGGTGCAGAACACGGGCGCCGTGGACTACACCGCCGCCGATCCCGCGTCGTTCTCTGACGACCTCACCGCCGTGCTCGACGACGCAAGCTGGGACGACAACGCGACCGCAACCGCAGGAGCGTTGTCCTTTACCAGCCCGACCCTGTCCTGGTCCGGACCGATCGCCGCAGGCGAGACGGTCACGGTCACCTACTCGGTCACTGTCAACGACCCGCCGTCGGGCGATTCCCAGATCGATAACGCAGTGACCTCGACGACGCCGGGCAACAACTGCCCGACCGGAAACACCGACCCTGCGTGCATCGTCCAGATCCCCTCCGGCTCCTACACGGTCCAAAAGGCTGCCTCGACGGGCGTGGTGAATCCTGGCGACATCGTCACGTACACCGTGACCGTCACGAACACCGGTGAACAGGCCTACACGGAGACGGACCCCGCGTCCTTCTCCGACGACCTCACCGCTGTCCTCGACGATGCCACGTACAACGACGACGCATCCGCTGGTGCCACTGTGTCCGGAAACACGCTGGCGTGGTCCGGGGCCCTTCCGGTCGGTCAGAGCGTGGTCGTCACCTACTCGGTGACCGTCAACAACCCCGATACGGGCGACAAGACCCTCACGAACACCGTCGTCCCCACCAGCCCAGGCGGCCGTTGCCCGACCGCAGGGGACTGCACGACCACAACGAACGTGCGTTCCTACACGGTGGAGAAGACCGCGTCGACCCAAACCGCTACCCCAGGTACGGTCGTGACCTACACGGTCACCGTGACGAACACCGGCACTGCGGCATACACGACTGACGCGCCCGCGTCGTTCTCGGACGACCTGTCCGCAGTCCTCGACGACGCCACGTACAACGACGACACGACGGCGACTAGCGGCAATGTGAGCTTCACGTCGCCAACCCTGTCATGGTCAGGACCGCTGGACGTCGGTTCACCGGTCAGCGTCACGTACACGGTCACCGTCAACGCTGCAGGGACGGGAGATAAGACCCTGACGAACACGGTGACGCCGACGGCTCCAAGCGGTACCTGCACGACCGAAGGCGGTTGCACGACGACCACGCAGGTCCAGTCCTTCACGGTCGATAAGACGGCATCGGCATCGACCGTGACGCCCGGTTCTGTGCTCACCTACACCGTGACCGTCACCAACACCGGTCAGATCGCATATACGGCCGAGGCCCCGGCATCGTTCTCGGACGACCTGTCGGCGGTCCTCGACGACGCCACGTACAACGACGACGCGACGGCCGGGGCAACTCTCTCCGGCAACACCCTGTCGTGGTCGGGCGCTCTGCCGATCGGCGAAACGGTCACGGTGACGTATTCGGTGACGGTGAAGCAGCCGAACACCGGCGACAACGTGCTCACGAACGCGGTCACTCCGACCGGTCCTGGTGGGGCGTGTGCGACCGAGGGCGGGTGTGTGACGAACACACCGGTCCAGTCGATCGCATTCACGAAGACCGCTGACACGACCGAGGTCGTGCCGGGTGCGACGGTGACGTACACGATCACCGCGACGAACACCGGGCAGGTGGATTACACCACCGACGCACCGGCAACGTTCACCGACGACCTGTCGGCGGTCCTCGACGACGCCGACTACAACGGCGACGCCAGCGCAACCGGCGGCGCAATCATCTACACCGCACCGACGCTCTCCTGGTCGGGTCCGGTCGCCGTTGGAACCACGATCACTATCACCTACACGGTGACGGTGAACAGCCCCGACACGGGTGACTCCCGACTCGAGAACACCGTCGTGTCGGAAGCACCTGGCGGCAACTGCCCGGCCGGTAGCACCGATCCGGCTTGTGTCGTGGAGCTCCCCTCCGGGTCGTTCTTTGTAGAGAAGACCGCGTCGTCCGAGTCGGTGACGCCTGGTTCGTCACTCAGCTACACCGTGACCGTCACCAACACCGGTCAGGTCGCGTACACCACCGACAAGCCGGCATCGTTCTCGGACGACCTCACCGCGGTGCTCGACGACGCCACTTACAACGGCGACGCCGCAGCGTCCGACGACACCGGCGTGGTGTCCTTCACCACGCCGACCCTGTCGTGGTCTGGCGCTCTGCCGGTCGGCGAAACGGTCACGGTGACGTATTCGGTGACGGTGAAGCAGCCGAACACCGGCGACAACGTGCTCACGAACGCGGTCACTCCGACCGGTCCTGGTGGGGCGTGTGCGACCGAGGGCGGGTGTGTGACGAACACACCGGTCCAGTCGATCGCATTCACGAAGACCGCTGACACGACCGAGGTCGTGCCGGGTGCGACGGTGACGTACACGATCACCGCGACGAACACCGGGCAGGTGGATTACACCACCGACGCGCCGGCAACGTTCACCGACGATCTGTCGGCGGTCCTCGACGACGCCGACTACAACGGCGACGCCAACGCAACCGGCGGCGCGATCATCTACACCGCACCGACCCTCACCTGGGCTGGTCCAGTTGCAGTCGGCACGACCGTGACCATCAGCTACACAGTGACGGTGAACGACCCGGACACCGGCGACAAGATCCTCGCGAACACCGTCGTCTCCAACGTGCCCGGCTCGAACTGTGTTGAAGGCGTCGGGGACCCGAACTGCACGAGCACGGTACCCGCCGGATCATACTCAGTGGCGAAGCAGGCGTCGACGACGTCCGCAGTGCAGGGCTCGACGATCACCTACACGGTGACCGTCACCAACACCGGGAGCGTCTCCTACACCGACGCGGCACCGGCATCGTTCCGAGACACGCTGACCCAGGTGCTGGATGACGCCAGCTACAACGGCGACGTCACGGCCACGGCAGGTGCGGCAGCCTTCACAGCGCCGAACCTGTCGTGGTCGGGTCCGCTGGCGGTCGGTCAGGCCGTCACGGTGACGTACTCGGTGACGGTCAACAGCCCGGACACCGGTGACCGGAAGGTCGTGAACGCGGTCGTGCCAACCGGGCCCGGTGGGTCCTGTTCGGTGGGTGCGTGCACAACCACCACTGATGTGCCGCCCGGACTCCTCGTCCACACCGGCGGCAGCAGCTCAGCCGGCGTCACCGGGCTGGGCGGATTCGGTGCTGCGGTGCTCGCGCTCATGATCGCGTTGGGTGCGGCCTGGTCGTTCTCCCGCCGACAGGCGCGGAGCTAGGCGTTGGAACGACAGATCGACACTCGAGTGCGCCGACGGTGGTTCATCGCCGGCGGCGCACTCGCCGCACTCGCGCTCACGACCGGGATCCTCGCCGCCACCGGAGCGTTCACCCCGGGTCCCAAGGACTTGAACGGCAACCCTGTCATCTACGAAGCGGACGCCGTCCCGAATCCGGCCGCGTCAGCGGTGCCCGATGGCAGCGGCCGGTTCGTGGCGTCCACTGTCGGCCTCGATGTCCCCGTCGGGTCCCTCGACGCTGTCGACGGCGTGGTGACACCGCCAGGGTTCACCTCCGCCTACCTCATCAGGAACTACGGTGTCACCCCGAAGGAAGCGGGCCTGGGAACCGTGTACGTCGTTATGCACTCACTGCGCAACGGCGGCAACGGTCCCGGGAACGCGCTCATCGACGTCGAGCAAGAGAAAGCGCGTCTGGTCGCTGGCGACACGATCGACGTCGACGATGTGGCCTACCGGGTGACTGGCAGCCAGCACCTCTCGAAAGATCAGCTTCCCTCGAGTGAGATCTGGGCTGGCACCCCGAACACACTGGTCGTCATCACCTGTCTCCAACGCCCCGACGGGGCACCATCCACAGACAACCTCATCATCACCGCTGAACGGGAGCAGTAGGAGCATCCGACAAGATGCTGATGAGGGCTTCACCCCGCGACCGCAGTCATCGGGTTCTGCGGTCGCGGCGGGCTGATTCTCAGTCCAGGCGGGCGGTACGACATCGGGTTCGTACCGCCCGCCATTCTTCGTGTGGTGACCAGTCTCGATCCCCGACCCGCTCACTGCTGAGTTTCTCGGCATGCGCCGCGCATCCGTCCAGTCGAACTCGGACATCGACGAGTCGGAAGGATGCGGCGAGGTGAGCCGGTGGTTATGGAACAGTGATGGTGGCTGCTCGAGGCGGGCCGAAGCGTTCGCCGGAGGTGTTCCGAAACAGCACGGTGTGTGATCCGGGCTCTCCCCAGGAGTACTGCTGCTCCCACCGGAATCGTCCATCCGCAGTCGTAACGACGTCCCAGGAGCCGGCACCGGTTGTGGACACCTGCACCGTCGAGCGAGCTGGGCCGGACGCGGTGACGGTGAACCTGGCGGTGCCGTCGGCGCCGGGGGGTGCTCCGGTGATGGTCGTCTGGACAGCCGGCGCGGAGAGCGAGAAGGTGCCGCTTGTCACTGCAGATTGGATTCCCTCGGGGGTTATCTGGGACGCGGTGACCTCGCCCGCACCATCACGGAACCCAGTGAGCTGCCCGGTCAACCACACTCCGTCCGAACCGGCGATAACGCTCACGGGCGCACCATCACCATTGCCGACCGTCACCGTTGCACCAGGCGTAGCGGTCCCCGACACGATCGGATACCACAAGCCCGCCTGCGCACCCGCGCCAGTGTCGATACTGCTGATGACCGGGGCCAGCGCCTCGCCGCTGTCTGGACCGGGGTCGGCTGACGGTGTCGTCCCGGGAGTGGATGGGGCGTTGGATGGGCTGGGAGACGGAGTCGGCGCCGGTGTCGGGGCAGATGTTCGAACGGGCTCGGTGGGCCGTGCGGTTCCAGTTTCCCCATCGTCGCCCACCGTCCGAGATCCGGCTGGTGTTGACGGGGCTCCAGTGATCGCATCGACGGCGTATGTCCCGGCCCCGATGACCACGAGCGCTAGCGCTGCGAGCAGGATGACCGTTCGATTGTGTCGTTCGGGAATGGTGTGTGCGCTTGCCGGGGCGGGTGCGGCGAACCAGGAGGCGATGGTCGACCCACCGATCAGCGGCAGCAGCGCCCACGGGAGGACCGACGCGACACGGTTCGCTTCGGAAGCGACGACCGTACACGACGCACACGATGCGAGGTGTTTCTCAACTGCAGCGGTTTCGCGCTTCCCCAGCTTCCCTCGGGTGTAGGCGCCGAGATTGCCGATCGTCTGAGCATGTTCCGGGGAAACATCCGCCTTACCAACGTGCGCTTGAATCCAGGCATTGCGGAGACCCTCCCTGGCGCGGACCGCGAGGGCGGAAACCGAGTTCGCCGTCATCTCGAGCAGCGGGGCGATCTGACGTGGCTTCAGCCCCTCCATCTCGGAGTACCAGAGGACCTGCTGCCATCGTTCCGGAAGAGCGCTGAAGGCTTCCGCCACCAGTCCCTTGTCGATGGTGGTCATCAGAGCAGCATCTTCGGTGGTCGGATCAGGCAGGAGATCGGCATCCTCGAGGGAGTCGGCAGTCTTAGCGCGATGCCAGGAGATCGCGACGTTCCGGATCGTGGTGACGAGGTATGCCCGGAACGCTGTCGTTGGGCCGCCGCCGTTTCGGATTGAACGGAGAATTCGCACAAACGCTTCAGAGACAAGATCGTCCGGGTCGTAGCTGGTGGTGAACGATCGCGCCGCGGCGCGGCCCGAACTGGCATAGCGCCGCCAGAGCTCCGCGTACGCCATACTCTGCCCATCGCGTGCCGCCTGCACCAGGTCAGCGTCAGATACTGCGCTCAGGTCAGCTTCGTGGTTCAACATCAGACACTCCGGACGGGTACTTGAAACGGGAGCGGCAACCGCCACCGCGCCCATGACACAGACGTGTTCGGACACGTTTCGTGACGACTGTTCGAAAACGCTTCGGTTTTCGTCTCGGGAGCGCCCAACAGCTGTCCGCCGTCATCGGCCCATCCTGACTGTCACGGAGCGGAAATACTCGAGATCGGCTCGGCACCCGCCGCAGTCCGGATGGTGGCGAAGTTCTTTCGCGGAGCGCACGGTACACACCTTGAGCTCGTCGGGCAGTGGCATGCCATTCGCGAGTCGTTCCGCGAACCAGAGAATCGCTCCTGACACGAGATTTCCAGGGTTGAGGCCGCCACTTACTCGCTGCACAGATACGACAAGCTTCGCGCGTTGAGCCCTCAAACTTCGCCAGAGCCAAAGTGAAATTGTCCACACTCATTTCCAGCGCCTGGTCCCACATTGGGGTCATCTGCTCGTAATTTGCAACACCGCTGGTAGGTGGTAGGCCCCCATTGCTGAGGAGGCAGGTACTCCGCCGGCAGACGAGAGGGGCCGCAGCGTGTTCGGTTCGGCGTCATGGAAGACGCCCCCGTGCGTCTGAGGCACCGACACCGCTGCACGAACTGAGGACTCACATGCCACCCCTACCGCTGACTCCGCAACCGGATCCGATCCTGTCGGGAGCGCTGCACTTCGAAGTGTTCGTCACCACCCGAATGCAAGAGACAGTCCGTGTGCCGTGCTGGTGCGCGGTCGCATGCGAACACAGCTACACAGAATGGGAAGCTGCCGGTCGACCGAACGTGTTCGGGAACGGGGCAGACGATGCCTGACCGCAACCCCGCCGTAACCGCAAAGCGCGCCGTAGCTTGGCGCGCATCTCGGAGGCTCGAGGCCGCAATGCTCAGCGACCTCGCGACCAAGAGCCACGCCCGGGGAGAGCGTCCTCGTGCGTTCGTTGCGTTGATCGCGGGCAACATTCTCGCCGTTGTCGTGCTCGGCGGAGTCTTCACGGGTGCCTCTGCCACGCTCGCCTGTCTTGCGGCCGCCATCCTGCTCAGCAACTCCGGCTGACCGCCACGCCGTGACCTCAGACGGACCGTTGTCATGAACCGGCGCATCGTCCGTCTTAACTATCCCCCGGCTGCTTGTGCGTAGACACGGGACTCCGGGCAGAGCTTCCTGAAAGGCAATGCATGATCAGTCGCAGAGCAGACCCGAGCCTCCCAAGCAGAGAGGACAGCGCACTTCGGACTGACGCCGGGAGCGAAGGTAGACCCTACGGCGCACCGCTTCCCCGATGGAGAGATGCGCGCCGGCGACTCAGCCAGGCCGCTATCGCCAATGCGGTCCTGGAACTTGCAGCGGTCCAACCCGCATCAACGCTCTCAGTCGCAGTCGTAGCCGCACGGGCGGAAATCAACCGTGCCACCTTCTATGCCCACGCGGTCTCAGTCATCGGCTTCCTCCAGGCGCTCATGGCGCTCCGCCTGCGAGAACGTGTACTCGCTGACGAGACCAACAGCGCACCACCCTCATTGAGAACACTTGTAACATCCGTCGTCGCCCACATCGAGCGGTATCGCGCGGTCTATCAGACGGCACTCGCCGACCCAGCCGCCAAAGCCTCGCTCGCTGACGGGGTATCTCTTGAGCTACGAGACAAACTGCTCGAGTCACGGTTGACCATAGAGCCAGACGAGGCGGTGGTCCTGTCCGCGACGGTCAACCAAGCGATATTTCTCGAGCTCGAATCTGAACAGCCACTCTCGGTCGACGTAGTCATCACAAGGCTCGCCTCCGCCGCTCACACGGTCGACCAGCTCCTATAGTTGCCGTCGACGCCGACGACATCGACGGCTCAACGCGGAGCTACGGGAGGAGTGGGCCCCGGATCCCGACACGGACGTCAAGGCCTGTCGGCAGCGGTGGGAGACCAAGCGCCCCGAACAGGTGCGGCCAGAGCGCATCACGTGGTGGACGTTCGCGACCGTGGCGACAGCTTGTGTCATCGTGGCCATCCTCGTCGCGCTGTCCGTCGGCGAGACCACAGCGATTGTGATCGCTGCTGCCGGTGGTCCGCTCTCCGCGGGATTCCTCGCGATCATCCTCGCCGTCGTCCTGCGAATGATGAGGAATGAGCCCGTCGACGACACCGGCCCCCAGACGTTCGACTCTCAATCTCGTGCTCGCTCTCGCATCGGGGACACCCAGTCGCGCGTCTCTTCCCGAGAACGCAGACCGGATCGAGCAGGTCGCAGGTTGCTGCCGTTGCCGGCGCCACGGTGGCTCTTCCTACTGTTTCCCGTCGGAATGGCGTGCGCCCTGGCCGCCGTCTGGAGTCCGGCGCGGCACTACCTGAGTCCAGCCTCGACACGACTCGTCCTCTGGGCCTCACCCGCGCCGATCGGCGCACTGACCCTGGTGGGCGGCGGTGCGTTCACCGCGCTTCCAGGTCTCTACTATTCCGCGGGCGGACGATTCGGCGCGTGGGCGGTCCCGGTCATACTCAGCGTCGTCGTCGGGACGGTCGGTCTCGCTCGTGCTTGGACGACTGGCCCTGAAAATCGGGGACGCGGCCGACCTAGGGCGCGCAGCGCAGCGCAGAACGGCTGACCAACGCAGACTATTCGGGTCGCACGAGCGCAATGTCGTCGGGGTCGGGCTTGAAAATGTCCTCGATGGTTCGTCCGAACACCGCCGACAAGCGCATCGCGATCTTCAAGGTCGGTTCATACCGCCCGTTCTCGAGCGACACCACCGTCTGGCGGGACACGTTGATCCGGCCCGCCAACTCTGCCTGGCTCCAACGGCGCTCAGCACCGAGAACCGGCAACCGGTTCTCAGTCACTTCCCCACCGCCCAGGCGCCCCAGCTGAACGCGACGACCCACACCAGCGCCGTGGCAGCAGCGGGCACTGCAGCCGTCAGCCATAGCAGATCAGCAAATGCCTCCAGCAGCGAATACCCGAACCCCGCGACCACGACGACCAGAACCGCCACCATCGATGCTCGCGCCGCATCCTGGCGCTCCACTCCCTCCGTGTCGACACGGAGCGAGGCACGCACCGTCGTTGCCGCCATTGAGCCGACGTCTTACCGGAGCAGTCCTCGTTACGCCAAGAACGTGGCGAGGTACTCCACACTTGCCCGGCGTACCTCATTCACCACCGCCGAATCCGCTCGGGTCGGGTGATCACAAAACGCCAGACGCATGAGGCAGGGGTCACCGTCTAGAAGCAGGTCCAAAGCTCCAGGGCCGACCAAGATTTGGTTAGGTATACCTATCCTAACTTCATCTTTGCTACAGTCGAAGCGCTCCCCTCCCGCCGAAAGATTGGTCTTCGCTGTGCTCCGCCGGTCCTCCCTCGCTGTCCTCGTCGCCACGTCCGCCCTGCTGCTCGCCTCCTGTGCCTCGACGGGAGCCGCCCCCGAACAGTCCGCCGGCAGCGGCGGCGGCTTCACCCTCGAGCACCCCTCGATCGACGGCCTCGCGATCGACTTCGACGCGCAACCGAAGAACATCGTCATGGACTGCTACGCATACAGCTCGCTGCACGAGTATGGCGTCGAGCCCGTCGCTCTCTTCGGATACGAATGCGACAACCCTTTCGTGATGGGCGATGCCGACATCTCCAACATCGAGGTCGTCGGCACCGACGGAGAGATCGATGTCGAGAAGCTCGCCAAACTGCGACCCGACGCCATCATCGGCCAGGGCACGGCCGACGGCTGGAATTGGTTCGACGAAGACGTCAATGCGCAGATCACCCGCGTCGCGCCGTTCGTGCCGCTGCCGAGTAGCGAGACGATCGAAGGGCGCATCGCCGACACCCGCGAGATCGCCGACTTCTTCGGCGGCGACGTGGCCTCCGATGCGATTGTCCAGTCCGACGAAGACCTTGAGCAGGCGAAGGAAGCATTCAGCGATGCCATCACCGATAAGAAACTGAACCTGATGCTCACGAGCCCCGCCAAGGAGATGCTCTACACCGGCGTCGGCTTCGCGCAAGCTGAACTGCTCGAGGAGCTCGGCGCCACCATCGTCGGCGCCGACGCTCCCAAGACCGGCAACCCGTGGGGCCAGGTCGCGTGGGAGGATGCCTCGACCTACCCCGCCGACATCCTGCTCGTCGAGGGCTACAGCGAAGACTTCTCGTTCAGCTCCGAACTGTGGGACGCGCTTCCCGCCGTGCAGGCCGACCAGTTGGGTGCCTGGAGCTCGAAAGGTGCAATGACCGCCTCGACCTACGCGGCGTGGCTGAACGACGTCGCCGCGCTCGTCTCCTTGTCGACCAAGGTCTCCTGACCTTCCGATGCCCTCGCAGCCCACGGCATCCGTGTCCGCTCCGAACACTTCCCTGTCCGGGGCGGACCCGCGTGCGTCGGCAGCGAGCAATTCGAGCCGACGGCGGTGGATCGGACTGATCCCGCTGGCGCTCCTATGTCTCGCGGCGCTCGCAGCCAGCATGCTCGTCGGTTCGCGCAGCCTTCCGCCAGCCGATGTGGTGCACGTGCTCTTCCACCCCGACCCCGCCGACGCCATCTCGCAGACGGTCTGGCTCTCCCGCGTGCCGCGCACGGTCCTCGTGCTCATCGCGGGCGCAGCCCTCGGCGTCGCCGGGGCCCTGATGCAGGCTGTCACCCGCAACCCGATGACCGACCCCGGCATCCTCGGGGTGAACGCGGGCGCATCGCTAGCGGTCGTTGTGGGACTGGCATTCTTCGGGATGACGGACATCTCCCAATACATGTGGTGGTCGTTCGCGGGCGCGATGATCACCTCAGTGCTGGTCTTCATGATCGGCAACACCGGCTCGGCCCGCGGCAACCCGGTGCGCATGACGCTGTCGGGTGTTGCCCTTGGGGCCGTGCT